>NZ_JBHSED010000066.1:0-14207 GCF_042651945.1 Cohnella boryungensis
TTCAAGGAGCGATTCGCTGGAAATTTCAAAAGTTCCTTTCCAGCCCCTCGGGGACTGGAAACTGACTTAAAGATGCTTTCAAAAGATACTATACGAGGAGTGAGCGATATGGGACAAGAACAACTGCAATGCCAAAGCTGCGGAATGCCGATGCCCGGGGTCGATGTGCAAGGCACGGACGGCTCGGGCAATCCGGTAACGGATTATTGTATTTATTGCTACGAGAACGGGGCCTTCACCCAGCCTGATATCAAGGTGGAGGAGATGGTTGAATTCTGCGTCCCTTTCCTAGCGGAGCAGGGAGTGGAAGCGGATGCGGCAAGAAGGATGCTGTCGATGTCCTTGCCGAGCTTAAAGCGTTGGTCGACTCAGACTGAGCATCCGGCGTTCGAGCTTGTGCATCTGGACGAAATGAAGCTGATCGGCATCGAAGCGCGGACGACGAACCTGGCGGAGATGGGCGGCGAGGGCAAAATCGGCGGACTGTGGGAGAGCTATCAGAGCGAAGCCGTGCAGCGGCTGATGGCCGGAGCCTCGCGCGAAGGCGGAGACGTATACGGCTGTTATCTGGAGTACGAGAACGGAGCTATGGGCGAGTATACGATTCTGGTCGGCAAGCTCGCTGCGGAAGACGGGCAATATCCTTCCGGATTAAGCGTCAAAACCATTCCCGCCGCCAAATATGCCGTCTTCCAGACGGACGAAGGCCATCCCCATGAGGCTGTTGCGGCGGCGTGGCAGAGGATATGGAGATGGGCGGCTGCCGGAGAATACAAACGGACCTATTCCGGCGACTTCGAGAGGTACAGTCCGGAAGGTCAAGTCTTAATCTATATCGCGGTGCAATAGATCCTACCGTAGAAGACCGCTTGCGCAGCCGCGTTAGCGGTCTTCTTGAACGATCAGCACTCATTCGATCCCAGCTAATGGACGCGTGCCGGCACACCAAGGACGGCAAAGCCGCTGCTGCCTGTCGGAAGCGATATTTTTCGGGCGGTCCAGGTAGGTATTTCCGTAAAGGATGTCGAAATAACTTGTTGAACCCATCCTGAGGAGGAAATATGATGGACAACCCGGCTATTTTCAAAGACAGTCATTTCACGATTACGAAAGACATGTTCATCAGCGGCAATACGCGGTTCGCCATCAGCCACCTCTGCTCCATCAAGCTGATCAAAACCAAGCGGCAGATTCCATATACGCTTCTGGTCATCGAGCTTCTCTTGATTGCAGCCGGCCTGCTTTGGGATTTCCGTTTTCATGAGCTTGTGTCTTTGCTTGGAGTCGCGGGCCTGGTCGTGAATGCTCTGATCTACGCGCTTGTGAAACCGGTTCACAAATTGATCCTGACGTTCGCTTCGGGAGAGAAGGAAGTGATCGGGGCGAAGGACTATCCGTATTTGGAAGGGCTTGCGAATGCGTTCAGCCGCACCATTGGAGAGACGGACAGAAGATAAGTCCCGTGTCGCTGCCAAGTCCGCAAAAGAGGTTGAGCAGATGCGATAGCCGCTCAACCTTTTTTTTGTACGATCAGAAAGGATAAGATTCATAAGGCAGCCGAAAGAGTTACGATATAAAGGAGAAGAGTATGAATATCAATAAATTAAGCCCTGATGAGAACTACCCTATGAATCTTTTGCTGTTAGCCGATCCTTCTCAAAAGCTTGTTGAGGATTACATAAAAAGGGGAGAATGTTTCGTATCGGAAATTGAAAATCAAATCGTTGGAGTTTATGTCCTATTGCCAACAAGACCTGAAACAGTTGAACTGGTTAACATTGCGGTAACGGAGAGCATGCACGGCAAAGGTATTGGGAAGCAATTAGTCTTACATGCAATTGAAACAGCCAGGTCAAGAGGCTACAAGACCATAGAAATCGGTACAGGAAACTCGGGCATAGGGCAATTAGCGCTTTACCAAAAATGCGGCTTCAGAATTGTTGGCGTAGATATTGATTTCTTCATTAGACATTACTCAGAAGCAATTTATGAGAACGGTATACAGTGCAGGGATATGATTCGATTATCTAAGGAGTTATAGGGAAACATCTACTATAATTAGGTTAATCGTTATTGAACTATCTGGGAACTATAGTTCAAAGAAACAGCGACAGTCTAGGACTTTATTTTCTCGTCCTTGGCTGTCGCTGTTTCAATTGCTAGGGGGAGTCGAATACCAGCGCCGGTCTACCGCTGCAGCTTCGCTCCTGCCTCGGCGATCAGCTCGAACGATCTGAGGCGAGCCTGGTGATCGTAAATCTGGGAGGCAATAATCAGCTCGTCTGCCTGCGTTTCGTCCACAACGGCTTGCAGTCGCTGCCGAACCTGCTCCTGATCCCCTACGACGGCATAGCTGAACTGTCTGCTGAGAGCCGCTTCCTCGTATGGCGACCAGATGCCGTCCATGCTGTCGACCGGAGGAGGCAATTGCGCGAAGCGCCCCCGGATCATGTTCAGGAAGGCTTGCTGCTGGGAGGTGGCCAGCCGCTTGGCCTCCCGTTCCGTATCCGCTGCGGTTACGCTCACGCCGACCATCGCGCGGGGCTTGGACAGCACGGCCGAAGGACGGAAATTGGAGCGGTACAGCTCAAGGGCGGGAAGCAGATAGTCCGGCGCGAAATGACTGGCGAATGCAAACGGCAAGCCCAGTTGCCCGGCCAGCTGAGCGCTGAAGCCGCTGGAGCCCAGCAGCCAGATCGGCACGCTCAGCCCTTCGCCCGGAATGGCACGGACCACGCCGTTCGTCTCGGCGGAGGCGGGATCGAAGAAAGCGCGAAGCTCGCTCAGCAGCGCCGGAAAATCCTCGCCGCCGGCGCCAAGGCCGCGACGCAGCACGCGGGATACCGCCTGATCGGAGCCTGGAGCGCGCCCCAGGCCGAGATCGATTCGGCCGGGATACAGCGATTCGAGCGTTCCGAATTGCTCGGCGATGACGAGCGGCGCGTGATTGGGCAGCATGATGCCTCCGGAGCCGACGCGGATCGTGGAAGTGCCTCCGGCGACGTGGCCGATCAATACGGATGTGGCGGCGCTCGCAATGCCGGGCATGCCGTGGTGTTCGGCCAGCCAGAAGCGATGATAGCCCCATTGCTCGGCATGCCGGGCGAGATCAAGCGAGTTGCGGAAGGAGACGGCGGGAGTGCTGCCCTCCGTAATCGAAGCAAGGTCCAGAACGGAGAGCGGGATGGAAGGGTTCGAATTCATAGGTGAACAGGGCCTCCTTGCAGACGGATCTATCCGTCGTTCATATTGTCGACAAGCTGTTGAAGGCAGCGGTTGAAGGATTCCAGGTCCTCGGCGCACAGGCGGTTTACTTTGGTCGCGCAGCTGAGCGCTTCGAAGCGCTCCAGCCTCGCCAAAGCTTCCCGGCCCTTGTCGGTCAGCCGGACGAGCGTCATGCGCTTGTCGCCGCAGGCCTCGTAAGTGGCGACGAACTGGCCCTGCTTGAGCCGTTCGATCATGCCGGTCATATTCTGCTTCGTCACCTGCGTATTCTGCCCCAGTTGCTTCAGGGAAAGATCTCCGGCTTCCAGCGCGGAAAGAATAAACCACTGATGAACGCTTGTCAGTCCGGCTTCGGCGGCAAGCTTCCGCCCGATTCGCTCAAGCAGGTTGGAGCAGCGGAAAAGGTTTATGACGATATGGCCATGCAGAGGGTGGTCTTTGTCCAACGCGTCTTCTCCATTAGTCAATTTGTTGACTATATCCTAGCGAATCGCCCCGCTCTTGTCAAATCGGACAGGCGCAAGGGTTCAGGGGCTGTATCCGAAGCTGCGGAAGTGCTCGGGGCTGACGCCCTCGATTTTCCGAAAGACGGAGCTGAAGTAGCTCGGGCTGTCAAAGCCGACGCGCACGGCGATGTCCTGCAGCTTCAAGGAAGGATCGTGGAACATCAGCTCCTTGCTCTTGTTGATGCGCTCCCGGTTAACGTACTCCATCGGACGCATCTTGAAGGTGCTCTTGAACAGCTGGCACAGATACTGGGGACTGACCCCGATGCACCCGGACAGCTCGCCGATCGTCATGGCGCGATGGCAATTTTCCTCGATGAACTGAATGACCGGCTGGAGCTTCAACGAGTTGTGAGCCGCCGACGGCGCGTTCATTCGCACCTTGCTGACGAGATCAAGCAGAAACGCGTACAGAAGCTTCGAGCATTCCATTCCGAGGAAGGGACGGCCGGTAAGCGACATGGCGTAGATCGTTTTCATATGAAGGATAATACTCTCTGGATCGGACAACGAATAGACGCCGGACCTTTCCATGCCCGCTTGCCTCATAAGCGAAGGCATCAGACTGCCGTTAAAGGCGATCCAGTGAACGCCCCATGGATGGGTCAACGGACGATAGGCGTGAGGCTCGTTGCTGTTCAGGAAGAAGCCTTGACCGGGCTTGACCAGTTGGGTGACCCCGCCGACGGCAAGCTCTCCCGTGCCGTCAATGGCTTGCAGCCATTGATAATCGGGAAACCCTTCAGGCCTGACGGTGCGTTCCTGATCCTCCCAGTGGCCAATGCTTGTCAAGTATAAGGGGAGCTGCGCATCAGATTCGGTAACGACGGGGAAGGAGGGCTGAACCATTAGAATAAACCTGCTTTCATATTTTTATAGAGATGTGAAAATATTGAGATAGGAATGGGATTCGAACGAAACTATAATACGAATATAGTTATATTATGATGGGGAGTGTGTTCATTTGTCCAATGTCAAATGGGTCTATACGCCGCCTGCCAACGGTTACCCGGAGTGGAACAATAATCCGGAGATTTTCGAGCTCAACCGCATGGACGCCCATGCGACGCTGATTACGCACGATTCCCTGGAAGAGGCGCTTGCAGGCGATCGCCAAGCGTCCCGCTCTTATGAATCCCTGAACGGAATCTGGAAATTCGCCTTCGCGGAAAATCCGGACAAGCGTATCCGCGACTTCTATGAACTGGGCTTCGACGACGCCGGCTGGGGCGAGATTTCCGTTCCCGGACACTGGCAGCTTCAAGGCTACGACTACCCGCAATATACGAACGTGAAGTATCCCTGGGTCGATACGGAGGCGCTGAAGCCGCCGTTCGCCCCCACGAAATACAATCCGGTCGGCTCTTACATCCGTACCTTCGAGGTGCCTCGGGAATGGCAAGGAAAGCCGGTGTATATCAGCTTTCAGGGTGTGGAATCGGCCTTCTACGTCTGGTTGAACGGAGAACTGGTCGGCTATAGCGAGGATACGTTCACGCCTGCGGAATTCGATCTGACGCCGTATTTGGTCGACGGGGAGAACAAGCTGGCGGTCGAGGTCTACCGCTGGTGCGACGCAAGCTGGCTGGAGGATCAGGATTTCTGGAGAATGAGCGGAATTTTTCGCGAGGTATATTTGTTCACGGCTCCCGTCGTGCAGCTATACGATTTTTTCGTGCACACCGAGCTGGACGATCACTATCGCGACGCCCGCTTGAGAATCGCGGCGACAATTCGCAACGCGCTCGGCGAGCCGCAGAGCGGACTGCACTTGGAAGGCCAGCTTTACGATTCGAGCAAAGCTGCCGTTCTGGATAAGCCCATGGAGGCGGCGCTCGCATGTGACGCGTTCGGCGAGACGAAGTCGGAAATATCGGCGCAGGTAATCAATCCGCTGAAGTGGAGCGCGGAGCGCCCAAACCTGTATACGCTGGTCTTGGCTCTGAAGGATGGCGAAGGTCGGGTGCTGCAATATGTGAGCTGCAAGGTCGGCTTCCGTAAGTTCGAGATCAAAGACGGATTGATGCAGATCAACGGCCGGAGAATCGAGTTCAAGGGCGTCAATCGGCATGAATTTTCTTGCGATACCGGGCGCGCGCTCGGCGAAGAGGATATGCTTCGGGACATTCTCCTCATGAAGACGCATAACATCAACGCCGTGCGGACCTCGCATTATCCGAACCATCCGAGATGGTACGAGCTGTGCGACGAGTACGGGCTGTACGTGATCGACGAAACGAATCTGGAAACGCACGGCTCCTGGGAATACGGACAGGTGGAGGAAGGGGATACCGTTCCGGGCAGCAAGCCGGAGTGGCGAAGCAATGTGATTGACCGCTGCAACTCAATGCTGCAGCGGGACAAGAATCACCCGTCTATCCTGATCTGGTCGTTGGGCAACGAAGCGTGGGGCGGAGATAATTTCCTGCACATGCACGATCATCTGCGCGCCAACGATCCGTCGCGCGTCATCCATTACGAAGGGATATTCCATCGCCGGGAATCGGAGCGCGCATCCGACGTCGAAAGCCAGATGTACTCCAGGCCACGGGAAATCGAAGCCTACGCCTTGAGCAGGCCTGCTCCGACGAAGCCCTTCATTCTGTGCGAGTACAGCCATGCGATGGGCAATTCCTGCGGCGGTCTGCACGAGTATACGAAGCTCTTCGAGAAGTATCCGATACTGCAGGGAGGATTCATCTGGGATTGGGTCGACCAGGCCATTCGGGTACAGGATGCAGACGGCTCGCGGCGAATGGCATATGGCGGAGATTTCGGAGAGTCGCCGCATGACGGCAACTTCTGCGGGAACGGCCTTATATTCGCCGATCGCAGCGTGTCGCCCAAGCTTTACGAGACCAAAAAGTGCTATCAGAACGTCCGCTTTGCGGCCGACAATCTGGCGGAAGGACGTTTTCTCGCGCATAACCGTTTTCTGTTCACGAACCTGAACGCATTTTCCCTCGTTTGGACGATCGAGAATCGAGGCGTTCCTGTAAGCGGCGGAACGCTGGACATCGAATCGGCCCCTGGCGAATCGGCCAACCTCGACCTTTCCGCAGCATATCCTGTCCGGGCCGAAGGAGACGATGAATTCGTCCTTACCTTCAGTCTTCGGCTCAAGGAAAGCGTCGCATGGGCGGACGCCGGACACGAGATTGCCTTCGAGCAATTCATCCTGCCGATCGTGCCCGCCGTACAAACCTCGTTCATGCCCCAGGCGCATGCGCCGATTCGCTGCTCGGCGGATGGCGCAAGCTGGACGGCTGTCGGAGAAGGCTTCGCAATTCGATTCGATACGGCAACCGGCGACCTCGCATCCTACGAAGCGCAAGGGAAAGAGCTGCTGAAGCGGGGGCTGGCCCCCAACTTCTGGAGAGCGTATACGGATAATGACCGCGGCAACGGGCATCATGAGCGTTGCGGAGTATGGCGCGAAGCGGGGGAGAAGCGCAAGCTGGTGAAATTTGAAGCTTATGAGATGCCTTCGGGGGCCGAGGTGATCGTGGATTACGCGCTGCCTACAAGTCCGGCTTCGTCCTGCCGGCTCGTCTATTCCATTCGCGGCAACGGAGAAGTTGCGGTTCGCCTGGATGTGAATCCCGGCAAGGGGCTTCCGGAAATTCCCGAAATCGGCATCCTGTTTGAAATGGACGAATCGTTCGACACGGTGTCCTGGTACGGCAACGGTCCGCACGAAAGCTACTGGGATCGGCAGGAGGGCATGCGATTGGGGCTCTACTCGGGCAAGGTCAGAGATCAAGGAGCCGCCTATTTGCGACCGCAGGAAACAGGCAACAAAACGGAGGTGCGCCGCGCCTCTCTGACGAATGCGGACGGCTTCGGTCTGCGGATCGCGGGCGCGCCTGTCTTTGAATTGAATGCCTATCCGTACGGCCCGTTGGAGCTGGAGCGCTATACGCATCAGCATCTGTTGCCGGAGCCCAGCAAAACCGTCGTGCGCGTCAATTATCGGCAGATGGGCGTCGGCGGCGATGACAGCTGGGGCGCTCTGGTGCATCCCGAATATACGCTTCTCGCAAACCGGACCTACAGCTATTCCTTTGTGATCGGCGCTCAAATCAGTTAAGCCGCTAATCTTGACCGAGGCTGCGGAATAAAGGGGGATAAAGACAAGCCATGAAGATCGACTACATTGAAGAGCATCGACTGTTTCATTTGCAGGGTCCGAATACAAGCTATATCATCCGCATCAATGAGCACGGAGTGCCTATGCACGCATACTGGGGGCGCAAGCTGGCGGAAGCGCCTGCGGAAGGGCTGTTCGTCTTCGAGGAACGGCCTTCGTTCAGCCCGAACCCGTACCCCGAGGATCGCACGATTTCGTTCGATACGCTTCCTCAGGAATATCCGGCCTACGGCACGGGAGATTTCCGTCATCCCGCTTATCAGGTGAGACTGGAAGACGGTACGACGATAACAGAGCTAGTCTGCGTGGAGCATCGGATTACAGCAGGCAAGCCGAAGCTGAAGGGATTGCCGTCCACCTATGCCGAAAACGACTCGGAGGCCCAGACGCTTGAGCTTGTGCTGCGGGACGGACAAACAGGCCTGGAGGTCGTTCTTTCCTACACCGTGTTCAAGGAGCATGACGCGCTCGCCCGCTCGGCCAGGCTGAACAATCTCGGCGCGGCGAAATTGCGGTTGCTTCGGGCGCTGAGCGGGAGCGTAGACTTCCGGCACGATCGCTTTCATCTGCTGCAGCTGTCCGGGGCATGGGCGAGGGAGAGAGATTTGTTCCGCCGTCCGCTCGTTCCGGGCATGCAGTCCGTGGAAAGCCGCCGGGGCTCAAGCAGCCATCAGCAAAATCCGTTCCTTGCCCTTGTAGCTCCGGGGACGGATGAGGATTGCGGCGATGCCTACGGATTTAACCTTGTCTACAGCGGCAGCTTCGTCGCTCAGGCGGAGGTAGATCACTACAGGACGACGCGGGTGTCGATCGGACTGAATCCTTTCGATTTCGAATGGTGCCTGGAATCCGGCGAGAGCTTCCAGACGCCTGAGGTTGTGATGGCCTATTCCCCGGACGGCATAGGGGGAATGTCGAGAATCTACCACCGGCTTTATCGCAGCAGGCTGTGCCGAGGCGCATACAGGGACCGCGAGCGTCCCGTGCTCGTGAACAATTGGGAAGCGACTTACTTTGATTTTAATGCCGACAAAATTGAAAGCATCGCAAAGGTCGGCCAGGAACTGGGAATCGAGCTCTTCGTACTGGACGACGGCTGGTTCGGCCATCGGGACAGCGATAACTCCTCTCTGGGCGATTGGACGGTGGACGCCCGCAAGCTGCCGGGAGGTCTTAAGGATCTGGCTTCCCGGGTGAACGCTCTGGACATGAAGTTCGGACTATGGTTCGAGCCGGAGATGGTGTCTCCGGACAGCGAGCTGTACCGGACGCATCCCGACTGGTGCCTGCACGTTCCGGGACGCCGCCGCACGGAAGCGCGCCAGCAGCTAGTGCTTGACCTGTCCCGCGAGGAGGTATGCGATTACCTGATCGAGGCGGTCGGCTCGGTGCTCCGTTCCGCGCCGATAACGTACGTCAAGTGGGATATGAACCGGAACATGACGGAGATCGGCTCTGCGCTGCTTCCCCCGGAGCGGCAGCGGGAAACGGCGCACCGCTACATGCTGGGGCTATATCGCGTGCTGGAGACGATCACGTCGGAATTTCCGGAAATTCTCTTCGAAAGCTGCTCGGGCGGCGGCGGCCGTTTCGACCCGGGCATGCTTCACTATATGCCGCAAACGTGGACAAGCGATAATTCGGATGCCATCAGCCGCCTACGCATCCAGTATGGAACGAGCCTGGCTTATCCGGTCAGCTCGATGGGCGCCCATGTATCGGCTGTGCCGAACCATCAAGTGGGACGAATGACTTCGTTAAAGACTCGGGGAGATGTCGCAATGTCGGGCAACTTCGGCTATGAGCTGGATTTGACCCAGATGAGCGAGGATGAAAAAACCGAGGTGAAAGCCCAGATTTCCCAATACAAGCAAATTCGCCACTTGGTGCAGTTCGGCGATTTCTATCGGCTGCGCAGTCCGTTTGAGGGCGGCGACGCCGCGTGGATGATGGTGGCGGAAGACGGCGGCGAGGCCTTTGCGGTCTATGTGCGGGAGCTGGCGGAGGCGAATTCTCCGATGGATTGGCTGAAACTCAGGGGACTTGAGGCGAAGGCCCGATACCGGGTAGAGGAGAGCGGCATCGTCTATGGAGGCGATCAGCTTATGTACGTCGGCCTTCCGATTCCGCGCGTGCGCGGCGATTTCCAGAGCTGCGTCTGGAGGCTTGTCCGCGTTTGAGCCGGATATTGTTCCGGCCGGAAAGCCGCGGAGGACGCATCTTTTCCCAAGTGCGGGGAAGACTACCTCATGGAGGTGGCTCAAGATGGAACAATTCCATGACAAGCAGCAAGTTGTCGCCGTCCGCAAGAACGGAGACGGCGATATCGTCGAGCTAAAGCTGTCCTCGGGCGAGGTCGTCGGCTACAAGGAAGCGCAGCAGATGGCGAAAAGCAATCAGATCGACAATGTGAACGTGTTCAAGGGACGGGACGGAGACGAGCATCTGCGCTCGAATCCCGACGGCCGGGAGGACAACAACCTGGACAACCTGCCGACGTTCTAAGACGCAAGAGCGAGAAAACGCCCATGAGGCGATTCTCGCTCTTTTTTTGTGCGATGGAGGGAATTTACGGAAAAGATTATGGAACTAAATAACAACAATAATCGACATGACCTATTTAAGGTGTTAAATTATATATATGTTTAAATATGTAATTTAGAAATGTATATAGAAATTTCTATGAAAAAAGATAATTTGTTGTTGGAGGTAACAATGAGAGTTTCTATAATGGTGCGCAAATTCATTTTAGTAGTATTAAGTTTCAACTTACTTATCGGAAATGAAGTCCAAGCAGAATTCCTCCGGATTCAGCCTTCTTTAGCATATGCTAAGAAAGATGCAATAGTGCCCACGATTCAAAAAGATAAGGCTAAGGAAGACCCACAGCTCAGAACTATATCCGATGACGAAGCCAAGGAAGATTTACAAGCACCGACAGTACCAGGTAATTTAAGCTTGATATCTATAAAGGGTTCGAGCGCTCACATTAAATGGGAGGAATCTCATGATAATTCAGGTGTGAGAGCCTACGGAATATATATAGATTCTCAATACAAATATACTGTTAAATCTACATCATATGAATTAACAGGTTTGTTGGAAGGAAGTTCTTACACTGTTACTGTAGTAGCCGAAGATATTGCCGGTAACCAATCAAAACCAAGTGATCCGTTAGTAATAATTATGCCGATTGCACCAAACAGCGAATCGGTCAACATTGATAAAATCTCTCCAACTGCACCAACGGATATGGCATTTCAAAGCGTAACTTCAAGTACATATTCGTATACAGATCTAACGCCAAATACGAGTTATCAAATAAGTGTGCCCACGATCGATAACTCTGGAAATGAATCGGATCAAAGCGCATATCTGAATGCAGAATCTCAGTCTGTGATCGATTTGCCACCTCAGCCAGCTAACTTACGTGCGACCGCAATTAGCGACAATACAGCTTCATTTGCTTGGGAAATATCCGAAGCCGCAGCAAATTTGAGCTACGAAGTTTTTATTGGAAATCAGTTGATAGGAACGACGACGGAAAAGCAATATTCGGCAACAGGCTTAACACCCAGCAGCCTATATCATTTTCATATTATTGCTTTTGACGAGACGGGATCGAGATCATCCAAAAGCAATGATTTGGAAATCACAACTTTGCCTGATTCGACTCCGCCCACAGAACCCGCGAATTTAAGAACTGTACAAGTGACGGAGACGAAGGCTGGTTATTGCCTGGGAAGAGTCAATAGATAATGTGGCTATTTCGCAGTATGAGATATTTGAAGGTCAAGAGCTTATTGCTGCTGTATCTGGAGCAATGACTGAGTATGAAATTTCGGGCTTGGAGCCTAACCAGCAATATGAGGTTACAGTAAAGGCTGTCGATCTTGCCGGGTTACGTTCAAATCCGAGCATTTCTTTGACAATCTCAACGCTGGCAGATAACCAACCACCTTCTGCGCCAATCTTGGAAGTTACGGACAAAAAGCCGACTAGCGTTGTTCTGAACTGGACACCCTCTACCGACAACATAGGGATTTCCCGTTATGAAATTTATCAAAACTCGTCCTTGTCGGTCTCCGTCACAGAGAGCACGTATTCCTATCAAATGCAAGGACTTAATGAAGGTAAACAATATCAATTTGCAGTAAAGGCTTATGATAGTGCCGGAAATAGCACGTTAAGCAACACTGTAGACGTGTTTACTTCGCAATCGATAACTTCGACCAACTCGATAGAGATTACAAAGGCGGGCGGCAACTGGTTTTCGATTTATTTGCATGGCAATCGTACGTTAAGGCTTACAACGAGTAACAATGGCGGATATTACAACTCTTTATACTCGAATCCGAATACTTCGGTCTTAAAATCCTGGGCATCGGGAAATATAACCTATGAGCCTCCCAAATCTAGTGTGCATTATTTATATATTCAGAATTACTCCCCGACGGGTACAATGACGGTTACATCCGAGGATGGATCGGACTTTGACAACGCATATGCGTTGGAGATGGGAGCAACGGCTAACTCGGCGACGAACACGGCTCCTGCCAATGACAGTGTGTATTACAAAGTGAACTTAACAGCAGGAGTGAAATATAGCTTCGGGGCGACAGCCGGGACCGGGCTAGTCGTATATGACAGTTCGCAGACCCAAGTCGCAGGAAGCGAAACGCTGTCCGTCACGTTCACGGCCGCAACTAGCGGAATACACTATGTACAACTGAAGACGGGGCCGACAACAAACAGCTACACCTTGTTGTTTTCTTATCTCATGCCGGGGCCGCTTAGCGTTACGAAGACAGGCGAGACCTGGTATGCGGTAGATTTGAAGGCCAACCGTACGTTAAGGCTGACCACCAGCAACAATGGCGGGAATTACAATTATCTTCACAGGATGCCGCAGACCTCACACTTGTTGAACTGGACCACTGGGACGATGAGCTATACACCGACCAGCGGCGGGGTGTATTTCTTAAAGCTGCAGAACAACGCGCCAACGGGTACAATGACGGTCACATCCGAGGATGGATCGGACTTTGACAACGCATATGCGTTGGAGATGGGAGCCACGGCTAACTCGGCGACGAACACGGCTCCTGCCAATGACAGTGTGTACTATAAGATCTATCTAGTTGCTGGGAATAAATATAGTTTGGGCGCAGACCGAGGCTCCGAGATAAATGTTTATGACAGTTCGAAAACAATAGTAGCAGCCGGCACACCATCTGCTTTTTATTTTGTACCAGCTAGAACTGGTTTGTATTATATTCATCTGCTTACAAGTTCTTTAAGTGGAAGTTATACACTTAAATACGAGAATGAAGGGCTTGCGGATACGATTGATGGATCTTTTTTTGACAAAGCCTATCCGATCGATTTATCAAATAGAGATGTACAACGATCAAACTATTCTTTATTAGCGAAACAAAGTTTATTCTTTCGAATTGATTTGTCTTCGGAAGAGGCATTAGCTGTTAAAGCAGAAGGAGCCGATGAATTAGTTGTATATGATGGGGATTATAATCCCATTAAAACCAGTATGGTGCCAAGGCTGGTATATAAAGCTGAAGCTGCCGGCACATATTATGTTTCAATTAAGCAAGGAAACGTAAACGGATCAATAAACGTATTTTTTCTTTGGCTTTAGCCAATCCCGGACCGCAGCAGGTCAAGTCGGGTTATTATGCAATAGACTTGAAGGCCGATCGGACGGTTGTATTCACGAGTCCGAGTGTTAACGGGTACAATACATCTTTATACGTATATCACGATCTAGGGAAATCCCCTGAAGCCTATGGGCCCTACTCCAAACTGGAATACATACCGACGCTAAGCGATCAGTATTATTTGAATGTTTCAGCCAATAGCGAGCGGACGATGACCTCGGCGGACGGGTCCGACTTTGCCAATGCCTACCCGCTGGGGATCGAGGATAGAGCAGTGCACAAGTCCAGCTATTCGATTCCTGCCAATGCCTATGCGTATTACAAAGTCAGCTTGCAGGCGGGAGAAGCGATCGGACTGAAGACGCTGAGCCCGGTGGGTATCGCCGTGCTTTCAAGCGATCAAGCCGTGTTGGCGGAGAGCGCCTCGAAATCGATCATGTTCCAGGCGGAAAGCGCCGGGACTTATTACGTGAGGATTCAGCAAGGCGGCGAGACTGGAAAAGTTACAGTATGGTCAGCGCTAGGATATCTCAATCCCGGACCGCAGCAGGTCAAGTCGGGTTATTATGCAATAGACTTGAAGGCCGATCGGACGGTTGTATTCACGAGTCCGAGTGTTAACGGGTACAATACATCTTTATACGTATATCA
>NZ_JBHSED010000067.1:0-67160 GCF_042651945.1 Cohnella boryungensis
TGCTGGTTTGCCTTCCGACGACCGAAGCCGTCTTCCGACGTTTTTGTTTCTTACGCTCAATGTTCAGTTTTCAAAGAACCATTCGGTGTTTCTTCTTGCGCCCAGCTCCGTTTCCGAAGCAGGAATTACATCATACCGCACTATTCGACATCTTGCAACCCTCAAAATTTACCATTCGCTATTTTTCAGCTTTTATAGATTTTGCAGGCTTGCGAATCTTCGACATCTTTCGTGGCGGAAATAGAATATATCATGATCTATACTCGTTTGGCAACTGAAATAATATTCCAGATAAACTTTTCGACGTGACCGGACACTTTCTACGCAGGCGCAAACGGCGGCGCTTCTGCAATAAGCGCTCTAGAACCCGCTTTACAGCGAATGGATGCGCTTCGTGGACGCCGCCTTGCCCTCTCTCAAATACAATGGAAGAAAAATGTAGAAACAATAGTGCTTAGAACTCTTCCATAATTAACCATCATAGATTATTGTTAACCTACGCTTGCAGGCGGCGGACAGCTCTTCGCGGAAGGGGGAGGCTGTGTTATGGATATCTTCCAATCGTTCTCGGTTCTCTTCGCATTCGGCGTATTCATCCTCACGTTGCTGAGCTACATCGAGAAGAGAAAGTAATCCACTTGGTTCCTGTCTGGTGTGAAGCCATACTGTGAAACAAACCGCCGCCTGCTTGCGTCGGGTCGGGCCGCTGTTGGTCCGACCCTCTTTTAAGCTTTGCGGCTTTAACTCCCCTTCTGTTTGCAACCGCATAATAAATTACCCTACCTAGCAGCCAAGTAAAACGGCTTCGCCGTCCTTTCGTATGGCGGCATACGCATTGTTAGATCATCTATTAGATGAGGATAAGCTTGTCCGCTCTCTGATCGTCTAAAAAGGCCGAGCGGCTTCAGCAGCCGCCCACCCTTTCCATTCAGCCTTCCATACTCTTGCACAGTCAGCTTACGGAGCACTCTGGACTTGCGGTCAGCATTCGCTCAGATTCCGCCTTCGCTAATTCCATAGGTACACATTGTCAACATATACAGAGGTTTGGCCGGATGAATTGCTTGCATCGATCATCTGCACGCCGTACTCCTTAATATTAGCTTTGTCGACCCCTGTCAGGTCCAGTGTGAGGTTGGCGACTCCACCGGCGCTGATTGTTAACCATCCGCTGTCTTTCCAGGTGTAACTGTTGCCATGCTTGACATACAATTTGACGCCTAAACCCGATCCGTAGTTGCCCCAGCCCGCACCCTTGACCGTCGCCTTCAACTGCGACCCCGTAAAGCTGAAATTCCCGCTCTTGAACATGTAATGCTGACTTCCGTTGGACATCTGGATGTCCACCTGTAGCGACTTTAAACCCTTGGAGCTCCAGGCGGTCGTTGACCAAGGCCCTCCGGAAATATTAGAAGCTGTCCAGCCGTCAGTCCCTGATTCAAAATCAGCATATGCCCCGGTTCCGCCCGTACCTCCGCCTCCGCCGGAGGTTCCGCTTAGATACTGTCTCAGCCATTGCATCGCCGGACGCTCCGCCCCCGAGCTTGTAATCAATTGCGAGCCCGATTGCCAGGTCTGTCCCTCAATGTAGCCCCAGAGCGTAACTCCTTTGACAGCCGAATGCTCCCAAAGCACCGGGAATTTCTGCTGGTAGCGGGAGAGTTGCGTAGCGTCGTTCCCGGTCATATCCAGCTCGGACACATAGATAGGAAGGCCAGTCGCCGCCAACGTGTTCAAAACGGAATTCATTGTGCTTACCGAGACCGTGTCCATATTAAAGTAATGGCATTGAATCCCGATCCCATCGATCAAGCCCCTGGCTTTCAGCAAGTTAATGATCTGGACGTAATTGGCCGCCGCGCCCGGATCGCTGATGATCCCATACTCGTTAATTAATAGCTTCGCATTAGGAAAGGCTTGCCTGGCTTGTTCGAATGACCAGATGACCCAATCCCAGCCCGTTGCGCCGTCTCCGCCGATCGCATTCCGGTAAGAGGGCTTTGCATGGAGCGGCTCGTTCACGACGTCTACGAATTCGGCGTTCGGGTATCTCTGCCCGGCGGCTTGAATCCATTGAACGACTTCAGCGCGTTTGTCGTTGTTGGACAAGCTCCCGATCCAGCCCGGCTCCTGACTTCCCCATACAAGTGTGTGAAACTTGAACGGGAAGCCATTATTTCTAGCATAGTTATAGGCCGTATCCGCAGCACTCCAATTCATACTGTTTCTCGTCGACTCGACGGCTCCCCACTTGGTCGAATTCTCCGGCGTCACTTGATTCCAATAAGTACCGAAGCTCGATGGAACGGAATTGGCGATAATGTTGCCCAGAAACTTGTTCCCGCTGGCGAGACCTGCGCTTGCCGGAGCAACCCAGGCGGAAGCCAGAACGGAGGTTATCATCACGAACGCGGCACCCCACATTATCCATTTGGACCTTAACATTACTCATTCTCCTTTGCTTTTTTGGAATTCAGCATGGAATCTCTATTTTCCCTACTTGCGCTTCTCCCCCCTCTCGTTTATTTAAATCGCTTACATTTCATATTTTACCGATTTGCGTAATTTATTTTAATGGAATAAATTTAGCAATTACTTGAAAAATATAGGCTTTACATAAAATAGGCAATGAGAATCAGCGATCGTTTCTATATAAACCGAGCTCTCCGCATGCCAAAAAACGCCCCGGAAGGGGCGCATTCACGGATCGTTCAATTGGACAAACGCATGTTAAACCACGGTAAAAACAGGCTCCTCCGAATAGAAGCGAACAGGAGTGCCGGGAAACCAGCCGCTCAGCCAGTCGGCCAGAAGCTTCATGCCCGGCTGTTCGCTTTCCCGATGGCCGAGCACCAGCAAAGCCTTTCGCTGCCCAAGCTGGATCGCATCCCGCACGTACTCGGGCGTCTCCCACTCCGGGCCCTCGCCGTACAGAATCAGATCAAGTCCGCAGCTTTCGTATAGAGGCACCGCCTGCTCCCTTCCGCCACGATAGCCGACTAACAGCCCGATGCGCCGGCACGGCATCGCCGGATCGCCGACAAGCCGGAGCGAAGCGAGCCCCAGCCGCGCCTTCACCCATTCGGCGACTGTTCCGACTGTACCTTCGGGAAGCGAAACCATCGTCGCCGTCGGCTGCTCTTCCACGACATGCTCCTGCCAGCCGAGCTCCCGAAGCAAGCCCTGCATGATGACATCCGGCCTCATCGCATGCAAGCTGTCATGACAACGGTAGACGGCTAATCCCATCTCTTCGATCAAGCGCCGCTTTGCGGCGAAGACCGGCTCCTTGGCGGCCGCATCCGTCAATCCTATCTCTTCATGGCGATAGAAGACTCCCTCGTGTGCAATGACCAGATTGGCCCCCTGCGAGATCGCTTGCTGCAGCACCTGAACCGTCGGCATAAATGCGACGGCTATCCCTCGCACGGGCGAGAGTGCGTCCCCGTATAACAGACGATCCGTCCCTTTCGGAAACTGCCCGATCTGCTCCGTCAAGGTGTCGATCACCTCTTGTATCGTCAGACCCAAGGCATCGCCCCCTCTATACCCCGGAATAGGCCATAAAGCCGCCGTCCACGGGAATTGTGGCGCCCGTAACGAAGCCTGAAGCCCGATCGTCGGCCAGCCAGAGCAGCGTGCCCAGCAAATCCTCCGGCCTTCCGAACCGGCGCATCGGCGTATGAGCGATAATTTTGTGCGACCTTTCTGTCAAAGAGCCGTCCTCCTGCATAAGCAGCGAACGATTCTGCTCCGTCAAGAAAAATCCCGGCGCGATGGCATTGACCCGAACGCCTGCTTCCGCCAGGTGAACGGCCAGCCATTGCGTAAAATTATCCACGGCCGCCTTCGCCGCGCTGTAAGCGGGAACCTTCGTCATCGGACTGGGAGCGCTCATGGAGGAAACATTAATGATCGTCGATCCGGGCCTGCCGATCATCTGTTTGGCGAAAGCCTGCGAGGGCAGCAGCGTTCCGAGAAAATTCAGATCGAATACGTAGCCGAACCCTTCCTTCGTCAAATCAAAAAAGGTACGAATGCCCTCTTGTTCCAGGTCCGAAGGCCTGAACGTCTCGTTCGTCGTGCTGCCGTCCGGATGGTTGCCGCCAGCCCCGTTGATCAGGAGCGAACACTCGCCCAACTGCTCCCGGACTTGATCGGCCGCTTCGCTCACGCTCATCGCGTCAAGCACGTTGCACTCCACCGCGATAGCCTCCCCGCCAAGCCGGCGAATGCCGTCCGCTACGAGAAGGCCGTTGTCCCGCTTCCGGTTCAGGATCGCCACTTTCATCCCTTGACGGCCAAGCTCCATAGCCATTGCCGAGCATAGCACGCCGCTGCCTCCGGTAACCGCGGCGACCTTGCCTCTTAAGCTGTCGTGAATCGGCAGACTCATGCCAACCGCTCCTTCCTGCCGTGCTCCAATGAATCCCAAAGCCCCCACAGATACATGATTCCCAGCGCCCTGTCATACAGACCATACCCCGGTCGGCATTGCTCGCCCCAAATATGACGGCCATGATCCGGCCGCGCATAGCCGGTAAATCCGGTTTGGTGATACGCCTGTACAATTCCGGCAATATCCACGGTTCCATCCGACGTGCGGTGGGACGTCTCGATAAAATCCCCGTTGTCATAGACTCGTACGTTCCGAATGTGCGCGAATGGAATACGACCGGCGAACTCCCTGATCATAGCGGGAATATCGTTGCGGGGATTCGCCCCGAGGGAGCCGCTGCACAGGGTCAATCCGTTCGCGGGGCTATCTACCAGGCCAAGCAAGCGGCGGAAGGCGTCGGCCCCGGTCATAATACGCGGCAAACCGAAGATCGGCCAAGGCGGATCGTCGGGATGGATGGCCATTTGGATGCCGCAGTCCTCCGCTACAGGAATGATCGCCTCCAGAAAGTAGCGGAGATTGCTCCACAGCTGCTCCTCCGAAACCTCGCGGTAAGCGGCAAACAGCGGAGAAAGCTGCTTCAGCCGCTCCGGCTCCCAGCCCGGCATTGTAAAATTGAGTTCATTGGCGATGCGATCGACCAGCTCGGCAGGGTCCATCCCTTCGATCTTGGCCTTCTCGTAGAACAGCGCCGTCGCTCCATCGCCGAGCTCCTTGTACAGATCGGTTCGAACCCAGTCGAATACCGGCATGAAATTGTAGCAAATCGTTTTGACACCGGCCTCCGCAAGCTTGACGATCGTTTTCTTGTAATTGTCGATATAGTAATCTCGCGAAGGCAGGCCCAGCTTAATATCCTCATGCACGTTAACGCTCTCGACTACCTCCGTATGCAGACCGTAAGCCGCGGCCTTTTCCTTATACTCGGCAATTCGCTCCATGGGCCACTCTTCGCCCGCAGGAAGATCGTGCAGCGCCCACACGATGCCCTCTACTCCCGGAATTTGCCGGATTTGCTCCAGCGTAACCGTGTCGTTGCCCTCACCATACCAGCGGAACACCATTCTCATCGGCTTTTCTCCTCCTGGATCCTAGTAGATCATTCGTCCGTGCTCATCCGCGATACCGGATTTCCGGTAGAAGTAAGTATTCAGAATGTCCCGCCACTCGCATGCGTGCTCCCGCTGATGCAGGAGACGCTGACGGACCTGACCGTACAGTTCCTCATCGATGCGTTCCCCGATCGATTCCCAGAGCGTAAGCAGCTCGGCCGCCCGCTCGGCCCCCTCGAAGCGCGAATCGTAGATGTGCTGAATTACGGTTTTGCCGGAATTCAGCCTATGCTTGTAGGGGACATGGTGGAAAAACAGCAGCAGTTCATCCGGGCAGCTCTCGCGCGACTCGTACCTTTCCGAGTTCGGCGAATGGTACTGCCCCGCAAAGCCGGTACCGGTCGCGACCGTGCGGTCGACGCCGATGCCGTCACGGTCGGCATAATGATAGGTGCCCCACTTGGCATATTCATAGCCGTCGACGTTCGGCCCGTAATGATGGTCGGGATTAACCATCCACCCTACGCCTAGCGGAGCCGTATAAGCTTCATAGATATTGTAGGAGTCAAGCAGCATTTGCAGGATAACCCGCTCCGCTTCCCAATCCCGCCCGAATGTCATCCTTACCCATTCCCGGGCGATTTCCTCCGAGCTCAGGCCCGGATTCCAGGCAAGTCGCGCATAGCCGTACAGATTAGCCTGGGCCAGCAAGTGTCCCGTCCAGTTCGGAGCATCCCCGACGTTCGCGACCGCAGCCATTCCGCCGAGACGCCGGCCGAACAGCGAGCCGTCGACGACTCGGGCAACGAGCGAGCCTTCCCCCCGAGCTCGCGTGTCGAATTCAATCACTTCCTTCCATTGAGGAACTAGATAGCAAAGATGCCTCTGCTGTCCAGTATACTCCTGGGTAATCTGAAGCTCCAGCAGTTGATTGGTCCGCTTCATCCCGCCGAGCAGCGGCGACACAGGCTCTCGCACCTGAAAATCCATCGGCCCGTTCTTGATCTGCAGCAGCACGTTGTCCCGAAAATCCCCGTCGAGCGGCATAAAATGATCGTAAGCGGCGCGCGCCCTGTCCGTAGAGCGATCCCGCCAATCCTGCAGACAGTTATAGACGAAGCATCGCCAGACGACTAGCCCGCCGAACGGTGCAAGCGCATCGGCCAGCAGATTGGCGCCATCCGCATGATTTCGGCCGTACGTGAACGGTCCCGGTCTGAATTCCGAATCGGCCTTCACCAGAAACCCGCCAAAATCGGGAATATGCCGATAGACGTTCCCGACAGCCGATTTCCACCATGCCGCTACGTCCGCGTTCAGAGGATCGGCCGTATTCAAGCCGCCGATTTCCATCGGGCTGGCGTAGTTGACGCTTAGAAACAGCCGGATCCCGCATGATCGAAAAATCGCCGCAATTCTCGAAACCTCGGGCAAGTACGCATCGGTAATCAACAGCGTTTCCTGCTTGTGAACGTTGACGTTGTTGATCGCCGCCGCATTGATGCCGCACGAAGCGAGCAGTCTGGCATAATCCTCGATCCGCTCCAGATCGTCCGTTATCTCGCCGTTGTTAAAAAACAGGCTTTTGCCCGCATAACCCCGCTCCACGGAGCCGTCCAGGTTATCCCAGTGGTTCAGCATACGCAGTCCGTTCGCGGGAGTCTCGCGAATGCGGATTTCCTCCAGATCCTCTCCGTTCTGAAGCAGCCGGATAAATCCGAAGACGGCGTACAAGACCGCCCTGTCCGTAAGGCCGGCCAAGTATACTCTCCCATCTGACGACGACTCGATAACGTAGCCTTCCTCTCCAAGCCCGGACAGATCGCCAGCCGCCGCCAGCGGCTCGAATAGCTGCGAGCGATCCGGCACGCCGGCCACAAGCAAGGGACCGCGATCCGGCAGCTCGCTTTCCTCCGGTACGATGCCAAGCAGCCCGGACAGGGCCAGCTTCAGCTCTCTCCGCGCAGATGCCATGACCGGCGAATCGCCAACCACCGCCAGACGGGAGCACTTCTCCGCATACGCCTCGCGCATTCCGGCGTCTTCTATTAAGGAATACTTCAGCCAACCCTCGTAGCCGCCTCCGGCCTTCCTTCTCTTCACGCTATCGTCTCCCCTTTCATTGTCTAACGATCGGCCAGCAATTCGCTGACAGTCACAAACCGATAGCCCTGTTCGCTCCATGCACGCAGAAGCACGCCTACGGCTTCCACCGTCTGGCTGCGATCCCCCCAGCCGTCATGGAAGAGCAGAATGCTCCCGCTCCGAGTCGTCTCCATCGACTTCTCGACAATATGCCCGACTCCAGGCTGATCCCAGTCCCGGGCTTCCCCGTTGACCGCACCTATGGCTCTATACCCGGCCTCCAAGGAGATATTCCCAACCTCCTCGTTGTAAGCCATATAGGGAGGTCGAAAGACAAGCGGCCTGCGCCCCGTAAGCTCGTGAATCAGCGCATCTGTTCTTTCCAGCTCCGCGCGGCATTGTTCAACGCTCAGGTTCGTCAGAGCCGGATGGCTGAAAGTGTGATTCCCGATCTCGTGACCCGCGTCAACAACGGATCGGACAACATCTGAATGCGCTTCCATCTCTTCCCCGATCATAAAAAAAGTTCCCTTGCCGGACACTTCCGCAAGCAAGCTGACGATTTGCGGCGTATAGATCGGGCATGGCCCGTCGTCGAACGTCAGAGCGATCTCCTTGCGTTGGGTATCGACCTCATGCAGCAGCTCCCATGTTTTCATGCATTTCCCTCTCCTCAATGTATCCTTCTAGACCGGACGAGCGAAGAGCCCCCGTCAAGGAAGGGGCTCTTCACGCTAGCTATTGTTCAGACTCGTAAGGGAACCATATCCGGTAATGGCCGCTTAGCGCCAGCATCGCGAATAAGTACAGGCAGTTATCGTAATATCGTCTCCTGCCCGTTCGAACAGGCGTATTCCAGAACCTCTCAACGCTCAAAGCCGCATAAGGTCCGTCAGGATCGGCCAGCGAAGCCATCGCATTCGTCGCCGTTAGGCCCACAGGGTGAAGCGATCTCTTCTCGAACGGCTCGCCGGCGATCGTATACTTGCGGTAATCGTCGGGGCTCTTATCGGCGAAGAATGCTTGAATAAGCCGGACTTCCCGCGTCATCCACTCGTCGGCTCCAAACCATGCCGCTTCCAAGCCGATGTTGGCCGCTACCCGATACGAATCGCTGAAGAAATGCCCGTAGCCGCGATCGTTGTTGGGCGTCCCGTCATAATGGGCATATTCGGGCGACAAGCCGGTCTCCGGGTGGCAGGCGAGTCTCAGATGCTCCCTGCTGGCCTGCGCCGCTTGCTTCCAGAAAAGCCGATCCTCCTCGTAAGCCCATAACGCGAACAGCTCATAGAAGTGCGGCAGATGATAGGATGGATCCGTATAATCGCACTCCGGTATGAATTTGATCAGCTTGTTGCGAGGGTTCCACATCGGATATCCGCGGCTGCCGTTCTCCCCCTTATGAAGGCATTCGCGCAGCAGCTCCCTGGCCTTCGTGCCGTAATCGAACGGCGCAGGTCCATCCCCCCAGCGATGAGAGGCGAAGAAGAGCGCAAGCGCGAAATACTCCTCTCCGTCCGGAGCGGGGCCGGTCGCCCGCTTCGTTCCGTCCGGGTTGCAGGACCAAGCGAAATATCCGGCATTGTCTCCCTCGGACATCCACATATAACGATACGACCATTTCCATATTCGGTCAAATATCTCACGTTTGTCCAGCTGAACGGCCATCATCATTCCGTAGGACATGCCTTCCGTCCGAACGTCGTCATTGCCGGTGTCGAGCATATAACCCATCTCGTTGTCCGCCGGAAAATAAATTCTCGTCTCGTCATTTCGGCCGAACAACTGCTCCCATGTCTGTTCCAGCCTCGCGGCGATGTCCGACTCGCTATAGCCGTAATCCAAAAGCAGGTTACGATAGGCGCCGCTGCTGGATGCCCCCGTCCCGGTTGCTCTGCCCATCACCCTATCATCCTCATCCTTTCACGCCTCCGAGTGTCATCCCCTTCACGAAGTATCTTTGCAGGAACGGATAAACCATAACGATAGGCAGACTGGCTACGATCGTCATGGTTGCCCGGATCGAGGTTGGAGTGACGAAATTCGCCGACGATCCTCCCGAGCCATCCATGCTACCCCCTGAAGAAGAAATGGAAGCGTTGGAATTTTGCAGCATCTTCATTAGTTCGTATTGTAAAGTACTCAGATCGATAAAGGAAGAGTTGTAAAGAAACACGTCAAACCAGGAATTCCAATGATAGACCGCCGTAAACAACGACGTCGTGGCCAGCACGGGCGTCGAGAGCGGAAGCACAATCCGCAAAAAGGTCGTAAACTCCCCGGCCCCGTCGATTCTGGCGGACTCCAGAATGCCCTCGGGCAATGCTTCGATAAACGAGCGAATAACAATCACGTTAAATACGCCGACGATCCCCGGAACGATATACACCCAGAAGCTCCCCAGAAGATCGAGCTCCCGCATGAGCAGGAAATTCGGAATCAGACCGCCGTTGAAATACATCGTGAGCACGAACGCAAGCGTGACGAATTTCCTGAGCACGAATTCCGGTCGGCTGATCGTATAGGCGACCATCGCCGAGCAGAAGGTGGAGATCAGCGTGCCGATAACCGTCCGCGCGACGGAGATGAATGTAGAATGGAGAATCGTCGCTTGCTTAAACACATAATCGTAGTTATCCCAGGTTAAAACCCTTGGCCAGACGTAAATCCCGCCTTTGACGGAATCTGATGCATCGTTCAGGGAAACCGCCAGCATATTCACGAAAGGGTAGATCGTCACGATCATCAACAAAATCATGAAGATGTAGTTCGCTATATCGAACGCCCGGTCGCCAAACGACAATCGGTGCCTGTAAGTTCCTTGCAGCTTCGCCATTTCGCTCTCCTCCTTAGAACAATCGATCCTGTCCCAGCCGCTTCGCGAGATGGTTGGCCGAGAACAGCAGCACGATGCTGATGACCGTCTTGAATATGCCCGCAGCGACGGAAAGCGAGTAATTGCCCAAATTCATACCGTATTTCAAAATGAATATTTCGAGATTTTCCGAATAATCAAGATTGGGACCGTTGCCGAGCAAATATTGCGGCTCGAACCCGGTTTCCAGGATTTGTCCCAACGTCAGAATCATCAGTATGATGATAACTGGACGAATGCCCGGAAGCGTGACGTGCCAGATTTTCTGAATCCTTCCCGCGCCGTCGATCTCTGCGGCCTCATACTGCGACGTATCGATTGTCGTCAAGGCTGCCAAATAGATGATCGTATTCCAGCCTACGTTTTTCCATACCTCGGAAACGCCGATGATTCCCCAGAAGTACTTCCCTTCGCCGAGCCATAGAATCGGCTCGCTAATCCATCCCAGGCCCATTAAAATTTCGTTGATGACGCCGCCGTCTGCCGACAGCGTCGTTTGAATGATCGTAGCGGCTACGACCCAAGAAATAAAATGCGGCAAATAGCTGATGGTCTGTACCACTCGCTTGAACAGGACAACCCTCAACTCATTAAGCAGCAGCGCCAGCGTGATAGCAGTCACGAATCCCAGCACGAAATTGATGGAGCTCATCGCCAGCGTATTGCGCAATACCGTGACAAACCGGTCATCCGAGAACATGAAATCGAATTGCTGAAAGCCGACCCATTTCTGCTCTCCGAACGGCTTGCCCGGTTTGAAATTCTGGAAGGCGATCGTCCAGCCCCATAGAGGAATGTACTTGAACACGAACAGCCACAGCAGAAAAGGGATGGACATAAACACCAGCGTTTTCTGCTTGATGAGTCTATACAAAAACGAATTAACGCCGGATTTTCTGCCAAGAGGCAGCCGGTCGACGGATGGTTCTAGCTCGTAGTTTTTTAACAAGGCGGTCGCTCCTTATCTCCGTTCCAGACGCTGCGGTTGAAGAGATCGTAAAACCGGGAAAGACCGGAAGCCGTAACCTTGCGGACTCCGACCTTCCCCGTTTGTTTAGTTGCCTTTGATCTTGGCGACTTTTTCCTTGATCTCGTCAGACATCGTCTTCTCATACTCCGCTACGGGCAGCTTGGCGTACTCGTTCAGGAATTCGTTCCAGTTGCTCTCGAACTTGTCAGGAGAAGCGAGAACGATCTTCGCGAAATACTTGCGCTGCACGTCGACCTTCTTGGCGGTGTAGATTTGCGCTGGCGAGCCTTGCTCCAGCGCGATGCTCCAGGCCGGATACCACGGACGATCGTCCGGGCCAGAGAACAGCTCTGCATAAGTCTGAACGCCGTATTTGGCCAGGCGGTCTTTCTCCGCTTGCGTATACGAGGCTTGCGCGACCTCCGGCTGTCTTCCTGCGGTAACGACGTTGCCGTCCGGGAATTTGGAGCCTTGGCCGTACATCGGCCAGTAATACTCAAAATGACCAAGACCGACTTGACGCTTGTAGTCGTTGTCTTTCAATTGATCGATCTGCTCCTGCGTTCTGTAGAGACGACCCTGATCGTTGACCTCGTAGGTCTTGCCCTGAATGCCCCATTGCACCAGCTTCTGGTTCTCGTCCGTCAGCAGATTGTCGAAGAACTTGATAATTCTGACCGCGTCCTTCGCGCTCTTGGTAATCCCGATACCGCGATTGTTAATGAAGGAAGACGGGTCGATATACTGATCCTTGATGCTTGCATCGTATACAATCGGGAGCGGGAAATATTCCAGATCGTCGTTGCCGCCGTTCTTGACCGTTTCGGCCTTGAGCGTCTGATGCGCTTGATTGACCTGCCAGCCGTAATCGAAGTAGCCGAGCACTCTGCCGGAGGTAATCTTGGCCATATACTGATCGTAATTGTCGACGAAGGAGGACTTGTCGTACAGCCCTTTGCCGTTAAGCTCGTTCAGCTTCTGCAGCCAACGCTTCGTTCCGTCGTTGGTCGCATAGATTTTGGCGTCCATCGTGTTCATATCGACCTGAACTTCGCCGTCGTTCGGATACCCTTGCAGATGGTTCGGCGGGTTTGTCGTGGCGAAGAAGCGCCAGTCGTGCGTCAGCGACATAAAGCCGGTCAGCTTCTCATCCTTATGATTCGCAATGTAATCTTCGATAAGCTTGAAATACTCGTCGAACGTCTTAACCTTCGGATACCCGGCTTCCTTCAGCACGCGATTCTGTATCCAGAAAGCGCCTTGGTCGATAGACGCGTTCGGCGTATATTCCCCGACGATGGCGCTGAACGGAAGGAAATAAATGTTGCCGTCATCCGCCTTCATCAGGTTGAAATAAGGCTCGTAGACTCGTTTGATATTCGGACCGTACTGTTCGATAAGATCGTTAAGCGGGATAAAGGCTCCGGCTTCCAGAATCTTGTCGATGCCCGCGTCCGGCTGCATAATGTCCGGATAAATGTCGCTGGCGATCATCGTGCCGATCTTTGTGTTCAAGTCTCCAACGAGATACTCGATTCTGAAGTTGACGCCCGTTTGCTCCTCCAGAATTTTGCCGATCTCGGTCTTGTTCGTGTCCGTATCTTTGTTCGCGGTCGCATTAAAATAAGTAAAAGTGATCGGCTCCGGCTTCGGCTCTTCGCTCGCCGCCTGCGAGCTTGGCGCCGACTCCGATCCGCTCGGGCTGGGCGCAGCGCTCTCTCCTGCCTTGCCGTTGCCCCCCGAACAGCCGACCAGCGCCGTCAGCAGCGTCAGCGACAGAGCGCCGAGCAGCCATTTTTTCCTCGTTTTCAATGAAGATACCCCTCTCCAATTGTGAAGTTGTAAGCGCTTTTAGTAAGCACTTTCAGTATATAAGGGGATTCGACCTTTGTTTACCCAATAAACTATATATCGCGCTTTGAAAATTAAAGAGAACCCAGCGCAAGGATAACCGAGGTGCCCTCGCCTCTTGTGCTCTTGATCTCGAAGGCCGCGCGCTCGCCATAGAACAGTCTCAGTCTTAGAAATACGTTGCGCACGCCCACGCTCTCCCCGATCTCCTCGCTGTGGCGAAGATCGTGGAGCAGCTCGGCTAATTTGTCCTCGGGAATGCCTACCCCGTTGTCGCTGACCATGCAGAGCATGCCCTCGGGCGTTTTGCTCACGCGCACCGTGATCATGCCCGAGCTTTTGAGCGCCTCGATTCCATGGATACTGGCGTTCTCCACAAGCGGCTGAAGCGTCATCTTCGGAATCAGCTCGCCGCTGCATTCGGGATCGGCTTCGATTCGATAGTCCAGCTTGTCCCCGAACCGATATTTTTGAATTTGCAGGAAGCTGTCTACCAGATCGAGCTCGTCCTTGACCGTAACGAGGTCCTTCCCCCAGGTCAGCGATTTGCGGAAGATTTTCGCCATGTGATGAATGATTCTCGCCGTTTCCTCCTCGGACTTCATCAAGCTTCTCATCCGGATCGTCTCCAGCGAATTAAATAGAAAATGGGGATTAATCTGGCTCTGGAGCGCGTGCAGTTGAGACTGATTCCGCTTCAGCTCCAGCTCCTTCTTCTGGATATCCGCCATATAGACGTCATGAATCAGACTTCTGATCTGCAAGGTCATTCGGTTGAACTCCATCGTCAGCTGGCCGATCTCGTCCTTCGTTTCGGAGTTGTCGATCGTGTCGAAGCTGTGATTCTTCACCCGTTTCATCTGTTTGAGAATGCGAATGAGACGCTCGTTCAACGATCGGGTAAACCAGATGATAATAAGCGTGGGAACAATAATATTCGGAAGCGCCATATAGATCACGAACTCCCGCGACTTCCGCACCTCTTCAAGCACCTCTCCCTCCTGAAACTCCCCGACGACGCGCCAATTACGCAAGTAGCCGACGCCGTCGAAGCTCTCCTCCAGCATGATGGCGTCCCTTCCCGGTTGATCGAACGAGGCCTTCGCGGCCGCATCCGTCAGCGCTCCGTTCGGCGTCGCCACGTACTGAACCTCCTCGCCGGACAGCAAATACACATTGCCGGCCAGCGTGACATTATGGAAGGCCTGCATGATCAGCTCGGGATGCAGATCGATTTTCATGACTTTGGCATGGTGGCCCGGACCGGCGGAATCGCTCATCTTGCGGACGATGCTGATCGCCGGCTGCATAGGGGAGGCGCCGTCCCGGACGATAATCGGGTTGGAGGTGTTGGATTGCTCCAGCTCCCTGTACCAGCCTTGCTTCTTCACTTCCGGCGAGAGCGGGAGAACGTGGCCGCCGTAAATAATCGTGTCGTTGTTCGTGTACACCGTAATCTGCTGGATCGCCCTATATACAGGAGCATACTTCTCCAAAATGTCCATCGTGTAGGAATGATAGCTGATGACATAATCGGCCGGATTGTCGTACTGACGGTCCAGCGATTCATTCAGAATGGAATCGTTGTACAGCACCGCCGAAATTCCGACGACCGCGTCGACCTGATTCCGGAATTCGTTGCGGATCTGCTCGATCGCCAGCGACAAGTCCTGAAGCTTCTGCTTCTTGACATTGTTCGTCGTGATCGTATAGAACGTCAGCATCGTGAGGATTACGGGAATGAACACGCATAAGAAGTAAACGATAAGCATTTTGTTCCTGAGCCGGATATTGTTCAACGCGCCGCTGATCCTCATTGCGCCTGAAGCCTCCTGTTGCCGCCTAGGCTTTCGCCAGCATTGCGTTTTTGTATTCCGTCGGCGTCCTGCCCTCGACTTTTTCGAATTGGCACACGAAATAGTCCGCATTGCCGAATCCGACGTTCGCCGCGATCTCGTAAACCTTGTTGTCCGTTTGCCTCAGCTGCTTCTTCGCTTCTGTTATGCGAATATGCAGCAAGTACTCGTTGAAATATACGCCGTACGTTTTTCGAAACAGCTGCCCGAGATAGACCGGATTCATGTAGAAGCGCTTGGAAATGCTCTTCAGATTGATATTCTCGTCGTAATGCGCATCGATGTAGCTCTTGATTTTCCCGATATCGCCTCTTGTTCTGGAGGAACGAAGCTCGCTTACGTAATCCGCGCATTCCGTCAGGAAGGCGGTGAACAGCGCCTTGAGCCCTCTAAGCGTTCGCGGCTCATGATGCCATTGCAGAAGGGGGATCAGTCTGTCCACCTCTTTCTCGTCGCCGCCCATCGTCTGAATGATCCCTGTCGCTCCGTGCAGGCAGCGCAAGATCGAAGCCTGCACCGATTCCGGAGAATAAGACTGCTCACGGAACGCGCCGAACAGACGGTCCGCCAGCTTGGCCATGGCCGTCTCGTCGCGCTCCTCTAGGCTTTCCATCAGCTCGGCATGCAGCGCCGAATCGACTTCCTTGAAGCCGAGCGCCTTATCCCTGATCTCCTCGTAGATCAAGACCTTCGCTCCATCCAGGGCATACTTGTAGCTCATCGTTTCCGCCATCGCGGCGTAAGACTCCTTGACGCTCCTCAAGCCGGAAACAGACGCCCCCGCATAGATGCGCAGCTCGCCTTCCATGCAGGCTTCAAGCGTTCTCGCCAACTCCTCGCCAAGCGCCCTGACCCCCTCCGTCTCCGAAAGGGCGAACACAAGAAAGCCGAATTCGGAACCGCTCCGCGCGTAGAAGGGCGTCGTTCCGCTCTGCCCGCGCAACGCCAGCAGCTCAACCACCGCTAGCTTGGCCTGCTCGATCCGTTCCGCTCTAACGTCCTCAGGCAAAGACGGCGGCAGATCGTTCCATTCGACGTTCATATAGCGCAAGGGACGATCTTGGGGTAGTCCCAGCAGCATCGCCGCTTCCTCCAGCAGCTTCTCGTCCAGCTGCCCGATCACCAGGCTTTCGAATACGGAAGCCTGAATTATCCGGTTGCCCGCTTCCTTCCATTCCCGATCTCCGTCGAACGTCTTCCCGATTCTGGTCAACGTTTCGATAAGCTCATCCTCGTCGATCGGCTTGAGCAAATAGTCCTCTACGCCGAAGCGAACCGCCTGCTGCGCATACTTGAAATCCCCGTAGCCGCTAATAATAATGAATTTCGTTGTTTTGTCGCCATGCTCCCGCACCTTCTGAATGAGCTGCAACCCGTCCAGAACCGGCATGCGGACATCCGTAATGACCACGTCGGGCCGAAGCTCGCCGATGAGCGCGAAGGCGTCCTCTCCGTCCTCGGCCTCGGCTACAATCTCGTAACCAAGCTTCGCCCACGGAATAAGTCCGATCAGCCCTTTGCGCGCGAATACCTCGTCGTCCACCAGAATGGCCTTCTTCACAAGCTTCCCCCCGAATCACTTTGTAATCGCTTACAATTATGCGGGTCAAGCATCTTTTCATCTCGTTTGCAGGTAATCAAACCTAGTTTACCGTGAATCCGACTCCCGTGGACCATACAAATTAAACATTTTCCTTTGCTTTTTAACGAAGATGGGAGCATTCCCAACGGGAAAGCCCCCATCTCAGTATTAGCCCTTGACCGAGCCCGCCGCAATGCCCTCCACGATCCGATTGCTCAGAAGGAGGAAAGCCAGCAGAATCGGCAAAATGCTGATCATTAGCGTAGCGCCGACGGCGCCCCAATTGGTCGTGTATTGTCCGACGAAATTTTGTACGCCTACCGTGAGCGTCTTCAGTTCGTCCGAGCTGATGAACGTATTGACGAATATGAATTCGTTCCAGTTATAGATCATGTTGATAATTGCCGCAGTGACGATGACCGAGGCCGTCATCGGCAGCACGATCTGCAGGAACACCCGGTTGACGCCGCAGCCGTCCATGACCGCCGCCTCCTCTATCTCGCGCGGAAGCGCGTAGTAGAAGCCGAGCAGAATCATGATGGTAATAGGCAGGTTAAAGGCCGTGTACGAGAGGATCAGGCTTAGCTGCGAATCCGTCATGTTCAGCTTCTGGAACAAGTTAAACAGCGGAATGAGCGTCGAATGAACCGGGATCATCAGCCCCACCATGAACAGCCCGAGCACAAGCGGCCGCAGCCTCCATCTCATGCGCGTGAGCGCATAGGTAACGAAGCTGGCCAGCAGAATCGTAAGCACGACGGAAACGACGGTAATCCATACGCTATTGATAAAATATTTGCTGATATTGCCCTGGGACCATACGCTCTCATAGTTCTCCCACCTGAGCTTCGAGGGAAGCGAGAACGGCGGAAGGTTGAACACCTCCTGGCTGTTCTTCAGAGAGAAGAAGAACAGCCAGACTAGAGGCAGCAGTTGCAGAACGGCCGTCAGTGTCAAAGCCGCATATAGAAGCCCGTACAAGAGGCGGCTTCCGATCGAGCGCTGACCGTCGCTGTTCCGTTCCGAACCGATGCGCATCGCTTTGGCAGCGGTAGTCAATCGAATCTCCTCCAGCCTACGAGTATTGGATATTGTCTTTGGTTGCGGTTAAGCGGCGAATGCCCCAAGTGGCGAACAAACAGATCACGAGCAGGAAGAAGCCGATGGCGCTGCCGTATCCAAAATCGAAGCTGCGGAACGCCTTATGGTACATGTAAGAGGCCATGACCTCGCTTGCTCCGTTAGGTCCTCCGTCCGTCATCACGTAGATGAGGTCGAAGTATTTCAGCGAGCCAACGACCGCAAGCACGATCGTCACCTTGAACATTTCGGCGATCAGCGGAACCTTGATGCGCAACGCAATCTGCAGCGAGCTGGCTCCGTCGATGCGCGCGGCCTCGATCAGCGAAGCCGGGATGTTCTTGAATGCGGCATAATAAATCAAAATGTAAAAGCCCGCATACTGCCACAGGATCGGAACGAACAGCGCGCCCAGAACAATCGCGGGGTCCGCCAACCAATCTGGTGTTTCCTTGACGCCAAGCGAAGTCAGCAGATTGTTCAGAATACCTGAAGTTGGATGATAAATCTTCAGCCACAGCTGAGCAATTGCGACCGAGGAAAGCAGCATCGGGAGCAAATAGATTTTGCGATACAAGCTGGCCCCCCGGATACGCCCGGACAAGATCAGCGCTACTCCCATATAGAGAAGCAGGCACGCCGTAGACAGAAGCGCGAACAAGAACGAATGATAGACGCTGCTCCAGAATTGCTCGTCGCGCAGCAGCACCGCGTAATTGTCTAAGCCGATAAAACTCATCGCTCCTATGCCGTTCCACTCCATTAGCCCATAATAGCCCGTAAGCACGATTGGCATGTAGACGACTCCAAGAATGAGAAGCAATGCGGGCAATACGTAAAGCGCGATAATCCCTTTGTTGGACATAACCTTATCCATTAGCCTAGCCTCCCCAAGCGCGGAGAAAGGACATTCCCCCGTATTCGCCGGAACGTCCTTTCCCCTTCGCGTCGGTGTTATTTGCCCGTCTTCAGCGCAGCCTCTTGCTTCTGTGCGAATTCCTCCGGCGTGACTGCCTTGCCGAACAGCGCCTGAACCAGGTTATGATGCTCCTCGGACGCGACCGGCTTCATCTGTACATCTACGTAGAGCGTAACCTTTTTCGCCGAATTCAGCTCGTTCAACAGGTCGATGAACATCTGCGGCAATTTGACGGTGGCCGTATCGACCTTCGTAGCCGGAATAATGCCGGCGTCGGTCACGGAATGCTCGCCCCACTTCTGAACGAAGAAGCTGACGAATTTCTTGGCCTCTTCCTTGTACTGGGACTTGTCGGAGACGAACAGTCCTACGCCTACGCCGCCCACCCAATCGGCCAGGTCTCCTTTGCCTCCGGCAACTGTCGGAAACTTGAAGTAGCCGATCTTGTCCTTGAATTCCTGAGGGATGTCGGGATTCGTCGTGTAATTCGGAACCTCCCAAGTCCCCATCGCGTACATTGCCGCTTTTCCGTTCATAAATTCCGATTTGGCCTCGTCGTTGGACAAACCGTTAAAGCCTTTGACGAACGCCTTCATATCGACAAGCTCCTGCGCTTGCTTGGCCGCCTCGATCAGCGAAGGATCGGTGAACGTGCTGCCGGCGACGGATTGGTCGAGCAGATCGGGGCCTCCGATACGATCGGCCAGGTACATGTACCAGAACGAGGCCGTCCATGCATCCTTCGCTCCGAGCGTAATCGGCGTAATGCCCTTGTCGTTCAGCGTTTGGATAATCTTCTTCAGATCGTCCAGCGTCTGCGGCGGCTGCAGATTGTTCTGCGCGAAAATCTCCTTGTTGTAATAGACGGGGACGATGTTCAATTCCACCGGCAGACCGTAGGTTTTACCGTCGAACGCATAGCCGTCCGTCGTTCCCGAGACGAATTTGTCCTTCAGATCGCCCTGCAGCAGATCGTCCAGCGGCGTGAACATGCTGCCCTTCACATACGGCTCCATGAATCCGGCCGCCCACGTAAAGCCGACGTCGGGCAAGGCGTTGGAGGCGGACAGTACCTTCAGCTTGTTTTTGTACTGCTCGGTATCCAGCACCTCCGTATCGATGGTCACGTTCGGATTCGCGGTCAGATATTCTTCGATGATTTGCTTGATCACTTTGTTCTGCGCGGAATTGCTTCCGTCCGGCCAGAGATGCATCAGCTTGAGCTTAATCTTGTCGCCCGAGGCCGCCGGCGCCTTGCTGCCTGAAGCGCTGCCTTCGCTTGCCTTCCCTTCCTTATTGGAACCGCTTCCGCAAGCGGTTGCAACAAGGAGCAACACCAGAAGCATCGAACAAACGACTAACCATTTTCTTTTCAAGGTGGTTCCCCCTTAACAAGAGTGAAGGATGATGAATGCGCTTTCCTTCTGGTTTCCAGTGTAGCATTCGAGGTTTTCATGAATAAGGGCACAACCATTAGAATAAAGTTCACTATTTTTGGGTTTCCTGCTCCTGCTCCGGGTCCGAGTCCGATTCCGCCATCTCGGCGCGATATTGGCCCGGGCTGCACCCCTCGTATTCCTTGAACAGCTTGTGAAAGTATTTGATCGTCTGATAACCCGTCCGTTCGGCGATCTCCGCGACGGACAGCTTTGTTCGAAGCAGCAGCTCCTTGGCCCGCTGCAGCTTCCTCCGGGTGACGTACTCGCTGAACGTCATGCGCATCTGCTCCTTGAACAGCACGCTGAAGTAGCTCGGGTTCAGCTGGATGGCATCCGCCACCTCCCGCAGGCCGAACACTTGCTCCAGATGCTTGTCCACGTACAGGAGAGCGTCTGCGACGGGTTTGCTGACCGAGGAGCAATCCGTCTCCATGAGACGCGGATCGGCGATTCTGTGCATCATGCTCATCCGATTGCGCTTCTCCCCCGCTTGCAGCGCCTGCTCGACCGCCGCGAGCAGCTTGTCCTTGCCGATCGGCTTGAGCAGGTAGTTGACTACGCCTAATTGGATGGCTTGCTGCGCGTAATCGAACTCGGCATAGCCGGATACGAGCACGACGGCCGGCTTGCGCGTCAGCCCCATCGCCTCGACCTGGCCCGCCAGACTCAGACCGCTGATCTCCGGCATGCGAATGTCGGTGATGAGCAGGTCGATCTCCCGCTCCTTCAGCACCTCCAATGCGGCATGGCCGTTGTCCGCCGTTAAGACGCGATAGCTTCCGTCGCCCCAGCTTTCAAGCATTCTTTGCAGCCCCTGCCGCGTTTTCGGTTCATCGTCAACGATCAATATCGTATACGTTCGCATAGGTTCCACCCGCAGTCATTGATATTTTCAATCTCACGCTCGTGCCCTCTCCGGCCCGGCTGCGAATGGAGATCGGACAAGCGCCTTCGGCTTCCTCGCCGAAATAAAGCTTGATTCTCCGGTACACATTGGCGATGCCCATGCCCGACTTGCGGGATACGACCTGCCCCTTCTCCAGCCCTTCCAGAATCGATCGCAGCGTTTCCTCGTCCATCCCGGCTCCATCGTCCTCGACGGTAATCGCAAGCTCGTCCTCCCGCTCGGTTCGCGCGACCGAAACGGTAACCGTGCCGCTTCCGATCTGCTTCTCAACGCCGTGCAATATCGCGTTTTCCACGAACGGCTGAATCAGAAGCTTGGGCAGCCTGACCGCGCCGAATTCCGGAGAGGTCAGAATTCGCCAGCTCAGCCGCTCCCCGAAGCGCATCTTCATGATGAGCAAGTAGCGTTCGATGTGCTCCAGCTCATCGTTCAACGTGACCCATTCTCCCTTGCCAGGTCCTCCGATGGTGTAGCGAAACAGATCGGACATGGCGACGACGAATTCCGCAAGCTCGTCCTCCGACTTCTCCTGAAGAGACCAGTAGAGCGCTTCCAACGTATTGAACAGGAAGTGAGGATTGATCTGCGCCTGGAGCGCCTTCAGCTCGGTTCGGCTCTGCAGAAGCTCCTTCTCGTAGACAAGCCGTATCAGCTCGTTGATATTGTCCACCATCTGGTTATAGGTCCTGTTCAATTCGTTGATCTCAATCGTCGAGGAGACGATATCCGTCGGCTTCAGCACGCCCAGCCGGGCGCCACGCATCGTCTTGATCAGCCTAAACACCGGCCGGGTAATGATCGTCGAGAGCAGCAGCGACAGCAGGATGAACAGCACCGTGCCGATGCCCGCCGAAGCCAGAATGGCCGTTCGCAGTACCGATATCCCCTGAGTGACGGTCCCCATCGGAGTGAGAATGAACAGCGTCCATCCCGTTACAGCGGAGCGCTGCCGCACAACGATATAGGTTTGATCGCCGGTTTCAATCGTCGCGGTCTCCGAATGATACAGCGCGGCGGCATCCTTCTCGGTGATCGCCGGGTCGTTCGACGCGATGATCTTGCCGTCGCTGCCGACCAGCAGCATCGATTCCGCCTCTCCGTCTCCGGACAGCGGCGATTGGAAGGAAAATACCCCGCGCTTGATCCGCGCAAGCAAATATCCCCCCGGCTCGAAGTTGCTGTCCATCAAGCTGATTCTGCGAATAGCCAGCACCGATTCGGCGTCCGCCGGATCGATGCCGAACCAGATAATGCCGCCTTTCTCGGCGGTCGCCAAGCCGATCCGCTCCTCGCTGATCTTGTCCTCCAGCTTGGCTTCGTCCAGCGGGAACAATCTGCGGCGATCCTGGCCGTATATCTCCACGGATTTAACCCCGTCCGTGTAGGTCTGAACAATATTCACGATCGGCAGCAGCGCCTGACGCTCCGCGAACGTCGCCCTCTGTCCGTTCAACTCGTTCAGAAGCAGCGACTGCACATAAGGATTGGTCGAGACGACCGTCGTAAGCGAGTCGATCTGCTGAAGCATGCCCTCCAGACGGCCGTTCGCCTGAACCGCGGTCTGCTGAATATGCACCTCGGCCTTGCTCTTGAGCAGATTGGACACGGAATCGAATGTAATGATGCCGACAAGCGCGAGGATAATGATCATGACAAGCAGGAAGCCGAACAACATCTGGTTGCGAAGGGTATTGAACTTGGATAGCTTGGACATGGGGGATTGCTGGGTTAGCCGCAAAGGAATCCACCTTTCACCTTTCACCTGTCGTCCGCGATAGCGGAGCCGCTTGTTCTCTCTTGTTCGCCGAGCCGGTCGGTCGGGACGCCCGCAGACCACAAAAAACGGCCGCACCGTCGTCCCTGTCGGACAGCGCAGCCGTTGGCGGCGATGAGTCGGCTTGCCGAGCGCTCGCCGCCCTCCCGTCATTTCACAAACTCAACCTGATAGCCTTTCTTCTCCAGCAAGGAAACCAGCCCTTCCTCGCCTACCATATGCAGGGAGCCGACGGCGATCATATAGGTGCCTTCTTCCCCGTCCCGCAAATAATGATCGACCTTCTTCGCCATCTCGGCATTGCGTTTTCCCAGTATCGCCTCCGAGTATTCGGCATTCAGATCTCCCATCGTCTTGTCGCCCTCGGCATCGAATTGCTCATGAACCGCCTCCAGCTGCTCCAGATCTCCCGCGGTCCACATGTCCAGCAGCTGCTCCAGCCCTTCCTGTGCCGTTGCCGCATTGTCCACTGTCTGGCGAAAATACAGCTTCTGCAGCTCGTCCGAGAATTCGTCGAAGATGTCCAGCTGCGCTTCCATGGACTCCAGCTCAAGAACCGTCTTTCCATCCTTGTGGGCTTGCTTGGCAATATACTGGTCGATTCCGTCCGTCGACATATACTTCATCGCCGGCAAGCTCTCCAGCGTCATCGCCGCATACCAAGGCTCGTAGCGATCGAGCATCGGAGCCCCGGCGGCAAGCAGCGACTTCTTGAGAATTTCCTGGAATTTCTTGTAGTCCCTGCCGTCGACGCGATCCAGCAAGGTCGTGCCTTCCGGCAGTATAGCCCTCTCGTTGACGAGAGCGAGCGTCTTGATCTGATCGACCTTCGTCAAGTCCAGCTCCAGCGCCACGAAATCCGCTTCCTGCAATGCTTGCTCCAAATTCGGATGAAGCGGGTACATCTCCGGTCTGGCGAAGTGGATCGTCCCGACCAGATAGCCGTCGTGCTTGCCGCCGGTCACCTTCCACAGAAAACCGTTGGCCCCGTGCTCCTTCTTCTCCGGCGCTGCGGAGGGAGATTCCTGCCCGGCAGGCGAAGCCGTCGCGGCTGCGGCTGCGGTCTCCGTCGGAATCGGCGTCGCCTTGCTTTCATTCGTCGTATCGGAAGCGCAGGCCGCAAGCACCGCCATCGAGAGGAGCGCAAGCCATATCCAGGCGATTCTTGCCTTACGTTTCATCATTTCATTTCTCCTTCGATTCTTTTCATGAATTCCTCCATCGCGCTGTACCCTTGCTGCCTCAAATACCAGCTGTTCGCGGCCGCTTCGATCATCCCGGCGACGTCTCTACCCGGCTGCAGCTGAATTTCCAGATGCGGGATGCCGACCCCGAGGTAGTCCGTATACTTCTGCTCCAGCTCCAAATCGTTGTTCAGCGCTTGATCCCGCCATGGCGAGAGCTCGATATCGAGCACGATGCGCGTCTCGTCCTGAAATGCCTTCCTTCCGTACAGGCGCACGACGTTAATCAGCCCGATGCTGCGCAGCGCCAGAAATTCCCGCGTCGTCTCGTTGTGCGTGCCGAGAATCGTCTGCGGACTCAGCTTCTTCAGCACCACGATATCGTCCGCAACAAGCCGATGCCCCCGGCGAATAAGCGTATGCGCCGTCTCGCTCTTGCCGATGCCGGATTTTCCGCGCAGCAGGATGCCTATTCCCGATACGTTGATGCACACGCCGTGAACCGCAATCTCGGGAGCAAGCGCCTGCGTGAGATACGAATCGAGCTTGCCCAGAAACTCCGTCGTCGTCTCCTTCGTTCGGAGCAGCGGAATGCCTTCCTGCTGACAGTAGATCATCAAATATTTAAGACCTTCCTGATTGGCGGTCACGATAAAGCAGGGGGGATGATATTTCACGACGTTGCCGATGTGCAGATTGCGCTCTTCCTCTGTCTGCTTGTGCAAATAATTGATTTCCTTGCGTCCCAGCACCTGAACCCGGTTCATGGGAAAGAAATCGAAATAGCCGACGAACTCCAGTCCGGGCCGATGCGCTTTCGATCGGGTGATCTCCCGATCCAGCCGATGCTCGCCCGCCAGAATTTCCAGCTTGAATCTCTCTTGCAGTTGTTTAACCGTAATGGATTTCATCCGCGTCCTCCTCCCGCAGCCCGTCTCTTCGGTTTCTCCGAAGCTCAAGAGCAACAGTGCTTTCATTATAGCAAAAAATAGCGAAGCTTCCAGTTGGCAAGTCGGTCGTTCTTGTCTGCCTGCGAATTCCAACACGTCAGCAACGCAAACAGGCCGAGTCCGGGAGCACCCCTCCGCTCCGGCTCGACCTGTTTGCCTGCGCTTCGCCTTATGCGCGCAGTCTCATAAACGACGGCTTCTTCTCATACCTATGACTATCGAAGGATTGGAGGTCTGATCGCATGAATGTCGACAAGCTTGCGCGTTACTGTCAATTGAAGGCCCGGCTCAAGCAAGCGGAAGATGAGCTGGACCAGCTTCGCAAGGAAATTGTCAGCGAGTTTGCTCAAGACGCCGAATTCAGCTTCGACGATTATACGCTCAGAATCGTCTATCAGGAGAAACGGCATTACAACGATCAGCTGCTGGTCGAAACCTTGCCCGATCCCGAGCTGTGGCGGGTCCTGTTCAAAGCCGATTCGGCGAAGATCAGCGCGCTCGTCAAGGCCGGTCTTCTGACCGAGCAGTCGCTCGACGGCACCTACACGACGGTGCGCACGCCCTATCTCTACGTCACGGCTTCCGTGAAGGAGACGCTGCCCTGAGCCCTAAGCGACCGTTCAGCCTTTGCGCTCCGTCTTGATTCTGTCCGCCAGGCTCGACAGGTCCGCTCCCTTCAAGGCTCCCTCGATCAGCTCCGGCAGCCGGTCCGGGGAACAGCCGAAGCACGGAATGCCGAGTCTGGCCAGCTTCTGGGCGACCGCCTCGTCATAGGATGGTACGCCGTCGTCCGCAAGCGCAAGCAACGCCATCGTCTGGACTCCCGCCTGCCTCATTTCCCCCAATCGGCGAATCATCTCCGCGCGATTGCCGCCCTCGTACAAATCCGACACGAGAATAAACAGCGTTTTTTTCGGTTCGCGAATGAATTGCTCGCAATACTTGATGGACTTGTTGATGTCCGTTCCGCCGCCTAGCTGCACTCCGAACAGCATGTCGACCGGATCCTGGGCACATTGCTCCGTCAGGTCCACCACCTCGGTGTCGAAGACGACGACGCGGGTATCCAGAGCGGGCATGCTCGCGAATATCGAGCCCACTATGGAGGCATAAATGACGGAGTCCGCCATCGAACCGCTCTGGTCGACATCGAGAATGACCGTCCATTCCTTGCTGCGGCGCGCGCGGTCGAAGAAGAATACCCTGTCCGGAATCAACAGCCCGCGTTCCTTGTCGTAATTTTTCAGATTTTTACGAATGGTCGTCTTCCAGTCCAGACCGCTGGACGAGGGCAGCGGCGAATGCTGTCTGCGATTAAGCGCCCCCGTCACGGCTCGCCGCATCTCCTGTTCAAGCCGCTTCGTAATCTCCTCGACAACCGCCGCTACGAGCTGTCTCGCGGCCTCCTTGCCCTTCTCGGGAATTTGCCCCTTCAGCGCAAGCAGCGTAGCGACCATCTGGATGTCCGGCTTGACTTGGGACAGAAGCTCCGGCTCGAACAGCAGCTGCTTGAGCCCTTTCCGTTCGATCGCATCCGCCTGAATGACGGATACGATATCCGAAGGAAACAGCGACCGGACATCCCCCAGCCATTTCGAGAGACGGGGAGCCGATTTGCCCAAGCCCGCCTTGCGGCTGCCCGCTGCGCCTCCGCTATCCAGCATTCCCGTCGTATCGTCGTAGATGGCGGCAAGCGCGGCGTCGCGCAGCAGCTCCTCCTCGTTCAGCAGCCCGCCGCCCGGGGAAGCGGACATCGCTTCGAGCTTTTCCTCCGATGCCGCGCCGAGAATCAACCGCCACCTCTTCAGCTTCTCTTGCTCCATTTCTCTCATAGGCTACAGGTCTCCAAAGTCGAATTCGTTAAGTTCATCCAGCTTCCTCTTCTCCTCGTCGCCCAGCGGCTGCTGCAGCCGCTCGCTCGTTTCCTCCGCTCCGGCTCCCCACAGATCGCCCAGCAATTCCGTGACCGTCGCCCGCTCTCGCGGCTCGAATCCGGAGAACGCCCGGCGCAGAAACACAAGAGACCGGTAGAACGGCTCCTCGTCCAGCGAATTGACGTACGCATCCAGTTGCTCCCACAGCGCCGTGCGAGACAGCAGCGCGTAACGGTTCCGCATCGACAGCCCCTCGAACCAGCCCGCGCCCAGATCGGCGGGAACGCCGGGAGACAAGCGGCGCGACACCTCCTGCGAGCAGGCTTCGGCGGACACCTCGTTGCGCTCCAGCATAATCGCGAAAGTAAACCCCGACAGCTTGGCATTGCGGTCATCCCGCGAAGCCAGCTCCCGAAGCTGCCCGAGCCACAGCTCCTCGTCGACCTCCTCGTAATGCTCCTGCGCGACAGCGTTCAGCTGCTGAATCGCCTCGGCCCTCGCTCCGGCAGCTTCATCGTTGCAGTTCGCCGCATCGAGGAGCAGCAGGCTCCCCCGCAGAAACAGCTGGCGAAGCAGGGGCACCAGCGACCCGGTATCGAGTCTGCGGACGGATCCGAACCGGATCAACGCCGACAGCTCGAAGGCCGCCGCCGCAATCTGCTCGAAGCTGCCCGCTTCAACGGCCAATTCCTGCAAGACCCGCGTGGCTTCGCCCATCGCATCGGTCAACCGGCATTCGCAAGCCGTGCGAATAAGCTTGGCGGCTTCCGCAAGATCGGGCGAGCCTTGCAGCCGTTCATACAGCGCATAAGCGGCGGCGACTTGAATCGTCTCGCCCTTAAGCGTCGATTCGACAGCCTGAATCTCGGCTTCCGGCGTCCACTGCAGCACCCAGCGTTCCGCCCAGGAAGCGGCCTGCTGATTCGTTTCCTGCTTGCGGGCGAATCCGATGCCAAGGACGGCCAACCGATGCAGCAGAACCGAGCGATGCAAATCCAGATAGGCGGCTTCCTCCGATTTCACGCGGCGATTTTCCCTTAGATCCAGCTCCAGTTCCTGAGCTACGGCAGTTCTGTACTTCTCCAGCTTGAGCCGCTTGATCTCGCGATTCAGATCGTCCTGTACGGGAGTCTGGCTAACCCCCTCGGGCAGCTTGCCGATCTTCGTCCCCACATCGATGCGGGCCAGCGCTTCGGCAATGACCGAATATTCCCCGTTGCCGAGGCAGACGACGGCCGCGTCCCGCAGGTCCTTCCAGGTCGGCTGGCTTCCGCCCTTCATGAAGGCCAGCGCCCCGGCCAACCTCACCCCCTCGATGACGGAAGCGGTCGAACGGTGCGTCCCCGCTTCGCGCAGCAGCGTCGCCAGCCGGGTCAGATAGATCGTCGGCAGCTCAGCCAGCCGGTTCTCGTTCAGGCACTCCCAGAACAATTGATAATAAGCGGGGGCCTGATTGCCGGCCCCGTAGCCGGAGTGCGTAGATAATTTGTAGTACGTGTAAGGCATCAGCGTCAGCCTCGTCGCCGCCGACGGCAGCTTGCCCCATTCCTCGTCGCCCATCGCAGGGAGAGCAAGATCCAGCGCCGAGGCGTGGTGGGCTCCCGTTACGACGACAATGCGTTCCGCCGGATGTCCGGCGGCCATCGTTTCCAGGATTCGGCGGCGCATAAACGCCTCGCGCAGCTCGTTATAGGCGGTCTCTCGCGGGTCGGCTCCTCTTTCGTCCGCTTCCGTCAGCTCCCTCATGCTCGCCGAGAACGCATGGATCGCTTCGCGGTAGGCGCCCTGGTTCAGGTTGTGCTCGAAGCTGCGCTCCCAGTAGGCTTCGTAATCGGGCTCATCCGCCAGCTCGGCGATCTTGCGGTAGAGCGCATGCTGCCGCAGGGCGTAGTCGACACGGATATCCCGCGCAGAGCGTCGCTCGGCCGCATCCTCCTCCGAAATCTCGTCCGCCCCGTTTCCGTCGCTCTCATCCCTTAACTGCTGCAACGCCAGCGCGTTTCCCGTCGGCAAGTCGATGAATTCGCATACCGCGCGATGCCGCGAAGCCCACAAGAAGGCCTGGTACTCCGGCGAATAAGCCGCAAGCGGAAAAAGCAGCGTCCGAACCGGCATCCGATCGGTGTAGGCCAACAGCGCTACCGGAGGCTCCACTCCCCTTGAGGCCAGCTGACCGATAAATCCGCTCGCATCGCTCGGGCCCTCGACCAGCACCGCCGTTGGCCTTACCTCGTCCAGAAAAGCTCTCAATTGATAAGCGCCGGACGGAGACAGATGCCTTACGCCGAACACATGCACCCGCTCCCTCGCCCCGTTCAACCGTTCAGCTCCCGGCAAGCGTTGTACAGGCTTCGCCATTCCGATCCCCGCTTCTTCATGACATTGTCCAGGTATTCCTTCCAGATGCGGCGATCCTTCTCTTCGTCCTTGACGATCGCTCCTTGCAGGCATGCCGCGAGATCCTCATCGGCCACCTCTCCCGTGCCGAAGCTCGCCGCCAGCGCCATGCTTCCGGTCAGCAGCGAGATGGCCTCCGCCGTCGAGATCACGCCGCTTGGCGGCTTGACCTTCTCTTTATTGTCCAAGGTCGCGCCGCCCCGGAGCTCGCGGAAAATCGTGACGACCTTATGGACGGCCTCCTCCTGGGGCAGCGCGGCTTGCAGCTCGTAATTGGCGGCAATCTCCGCGACGCGGCGGTTTACGATGTCCACCTCCGTGGCGATATCCGCAGGCGAGGGCAGCACGATAATATTGAATCTTCGCTTGAGCGCCGCCGACATCTCGTTCACTCCCCGGTCGCGGGTATTGGCTGTGGCGATGACGGAGAAGCCCTTAGCTGCGGACAGCTCGCGGCCCAGCTCGGGAATCGAGATCGTCTTCTCCGATAGGATGGAGATCAGCGCATCCTGCACCTCCGAAGCGCAGCGGGAAATTTCCTCGAACCTCGCGATTCCCCCCTCCTCCATCGCCCGATAGATCGGACTCTTGAGAAGAGCCGCGTCCGAAGGGCCCTGCGCCAGCAGCATCGCGTAGTTCCAGGAATACCGAATGTGCTCCTCGCTCGTGCCTGCCGTCCCCTGAATCACCTTCGATGAATCTCCGTAGATCGCCGCCGTCAGATTTTCCGACAGCCAGGACTTCGCCGTCCCAGGCTCTCCGATCAGCAGCAAAGCGCGATCGGTCAGCAGCGTAGCGATCGCCATCTCGACCAGCCGCCTGTGGCCGATATATTTCGGCCGAATGCCGACGCCTCCCGCTTGGCCTCCCGTTATGAAGGTCAATACCGCCCTCGGCGACAGCTTCCAGCCCGGAGGCTTCGCGTCCCCGTCGGAAGCGGCCAGCGCCTCCAGCTCCTGCGCATACTGAATTTCGGACGATCGCCTCAAAATGGAATCCGCTTGCTTCATGTTATAAGAACCCCTTCTCATTGCTTCCGCCGATGCTCGCGGCTTCCGTCTTTAATCTCAGCTCATCTGCGATCTCCAGCACTTGCTCGCGAACGCTTGGATAATGAAGCTTCTCCGCTTGCAAGGCTAGCTTCTCCCCGTATACTCCCGGCAGCTGCCTCAGCAGCAGAGCCTGCTCGGGATACAAATAATAGATCATACGCCGCTTGCCCGATTCCAGAACATCCATCAGCACCTCCGGCGCCTCGGGGCAGCCGAGCTTGAACAGAGCGAGCAGAGCGTGAATGATCTCCGAGTCCGTAAAATCCTTCTTGGCCGCGCATTTGGCTTTGAGGTACTCCACCGTCAAGGCGTCCGCCTCCCAAGCCAATCTGCACACGGCCTCCAACTCGTCGATGCGGATGAACACTCCCAGCCAGCGGCGATCGATCGGGCGCGGCCGATCCGGGCTTCTTCCGTACTCCTCTTCCTCCAGATCCTCCTCTAAATCCTCCGTCATCCCGTCGGTCACCGGAGGCAAATATCTTTTGAAGAAGTCCCCGAGCTCCGTTCTTTTCTCGCTGGCGGCATACTTCGAGAAGCGCTCGTACACCTGCTCCGGATCGAGGCTTTCTACCGCCGCATGCAGGCTATAGCTCAGGAAACGGCCTTTGTGCCTATCCGCGAGCGAGATTGTGAGGCTTCTGGCCTCCTCGGAGGAGTCGTCGACGAGCAAGCGCACGGCTGTTCTCTGCAGCCCCAGCGGCGCATGAACGACAAAGGCCTGATCGGACAACAAATCCTGTAGCAGGCCAAAGGCTTCCGGCGATGAATGACCATACAGAGCGTCAAGCGACGCTTGCAGGGGCGCCCAGACTTCTTCCCCCTTCTTGACGTTCAGAAGCGCAGCCTCCCCGGCCTCTCTCGCATAAGCGACGACGCGCCGGTGCAAATCCGCGTCCCGGCTTTGCGCGATCGCCTCCACCGCCAGCTCCCTGTCCTTGGACAAGAGCGCTTTATAGATGCGATCCGAAGCGTTGGCAGTGCCCAGCGCCGCCAGCGCCAGCAGCGCGGAACGGCGAATCTCCTTGCGCTTCTCGTTGGTCTGCGACAGCAGGAAGGCTTCCTGATCCGCGAAGTTGCCGAGCAGTTCGATCGCCGTCGACCGCACTTCCGGCGAGCCCTCCGCTCCTATGCGCAAGAGCAGTTCCTTGGCTCCCTCGCCCTGCAAGCGGTAGATCAGCCGCAGCTTGCGCGAATCTCCCTTGCCGCCGTCCGGCCGAAAATGCTGGAGCAGCACCGGGAGCGCTGCGTTGCCGAACCGGGGAACAATCCGCTCCTCCACCAGCTCGGGAATTTCCGCATAGCTGTCGTCCAATGCGGCCACAACCGGCACCAGAAGCCGATAGTCCCGAATCGTACCTTCCTCGCAAGCCTGCCGAATGACTTCAAGCCTTCCCTGGCCTTTCTCCGTCAACGCTTCAATAACCGGCTGAAGCTTCCGGTAAGGCTGGAAGACGTAATCGAACGAGACGGTCCCGGAAAGCGGCGTCGTCTCGGCTTGAAGATCGGTCCTGCCCTGCGTATGCAGGATCGAATGAAGCAGCGCGGACAAGTCCAGCAGCTTCTCGTCCGACTCTTCAGGCCGGGCGTTGACGGTCTGCTCCACAGCCTGCGCCACGCGGTTGAATACCGGCGAAGCCTCTCCCAGCTTGCGGACGGTGGGCAGCAGCTTGCCCAGCCGCAGATCGCCGTGAGCCAGCTTGCTCCCGGCGATGAATAATCTCCTTGTCTCCTGATGGAGCTCGTGCAAGGTCTCTATGCTCATCCTGTAGTCCTCCCTTACAAGCTAATACAATAAGCGTACTACGCCGTTGTTCGATACGATGCTAAGCGGCTGCGCCATTAATCGATTGCTCTCCAGATCATGCTCGAACATCAGCAGCGCCGCCTGATTGTTCAAGTCCTCGTTGCCCAGCAGGGGCAGCAGATGGGTCGTAGGCTGCTGCAGGCAGGGCAGGTCCGCAAGCGCAAGAAGGTTGCCCTGAATGTCCTTCAGAGCATAGCTTCCATTCGCTTCGACAATCTGACTGTAAGCCAGCAGCACAGCCGGATGCTTGTCGGACAGTGGGTTTTTGATCTGGCCCTTGACCCGCTTAATCGCTTCCGGAATGCTCTGAACCGCCGCGCTTCGAGCGGATTCGAACGTCGCCGTGTCCGGCTGCTCGAACGTCTGGGTCTCCCAGCGGACTCTAGCGTTCAACTCGCCCGGATAGACGAACAGCTCGTCGACGCTTGCGAGATGGAATGCCGAATCGTCCTCCTTCATATGCTTGGCCGCCCTGTACGGACGGTACGTGCGGGTCACGCAGACATCGCCCGCGCCCAGCTCGAGCCAGAAGCCTTCGTCCACGAACTCTCCTCGCGCGTCGTCTCCGTAAGATCGGAAAGCCAGCTGCAGCAGGCGGGAATCGCGGCGCGTCAGTCCTCTCTCCCGCAGCTCCGCAAGCTGCCAGGCATGGCCAATCGCTTCCTCCAGCGTCGATTCGGCATCCGGAGGCAGATCGGGATTGTCGCGCCTTGCGGTGAGATGCTCGCGGCTTTTCTTCAATAGAGAATGCAGCAGCGTCATGCGTCCGGCTGCCCGGGTGTACACCGTCTCCCGGTCCTCCTTCGATTGCAGGTCGAGCAGCAGCCCCCGGAAAGCCGTCTGTACGCCGGGTATGTAATAATTGCCCAACTGCTTGCATTGATCCGCAACCAGTTGAACCGTCTTCTTGTCCGCGCTTCCCAAGCCAGCTTGCACAAGGCTTCTCAGCAGCTTCTCCGCGACAGCCAGACCCTCCAGCTGCGCAGCCGCTTTCTTGATCGAAGCGGATTTGTTCGTCTTGCGCTTGACCGGCTCCGTCGGCTCCGCAGCCGCCGATTCGCGCTTCTTCTCCTCGCGCTTCTCAGCCTTCTCCCGTTTGTCCGCGATCTCCTGCGGCACTTCAGCCGGAGCGAAGGGCTTGCCGGCGGCATACGCGTAGAGAAGCCCGAGCAGATGCTTGCACGGAAACTGGCGACTCGGGCACGAGCAGCGAAATACCGGACTGTCCGGCTTCAGGAAATCCGCCGAGCAGCGGTAAGGCTCCTTACCGCTTCCCTTGCACTCTCCGAACAACAGCGTATGGTCCTCGGAATGCGACAATTGCTGAAAGCTGTTTTTCTTGACCAGATCCTTGCCGTTCTTGATTGCGGCCGCGTTGAGGGCCAGACTGTCCACGTAGGCCTCAGTTAAGTTGTTCATCGCCATCCCTCTCATTGGTAGAATCATCCCTTATTTAATTAACCGTTGCTCTGGAGATATCCTCTCCAGATGGGGAAATTTGGGTAGCGAGTCCGACAATCGCCCCATACTTCCCAAATATATTCGAGACTTTATCCCTTCAATCCCCTCCTACGAAAGTACCTGGCCGGACCGGGAGTCAATCCGCTTCACCTGGTGAACTGCCCGTTAGACCAAGTCCATATAAAAGAGGAAGAGACGGCTCAGGAGAACTTCTCCCTACGCCGTCTCTTCTCTATTGCGATCAGTTGCAGCTATCGCGCTTTTGTAGACGTTCAATTCAGGCTAAGACGCCGAATAACGGAAGCGATACGAGCCGGAGCCGACCGCGAGCCGTACTCCTTCGTCTGTCTCCTCGCAAGAAACGACGCCTTCGGCGGCTTGCAACGGCACGTCGCTCTCCGTCACGTCCGCCAACCGCGCTCCCGGCAGCAAAATGTCCGCTCCGGCGTTAGCCGGGATATCGACGCCGACGAATACTTCGCCGCCTTCCTCGCGCCACTCGGACCCGATTCGCCCGTAGGCGGACTCAAAGCTTGCCCGTGCCGAGGTCAACCCCTCGGCGCCGAGTCCCGGACGAATTCGAACCCGCTTGTAAGCCGGAGCGCTCTCGTCCATATCCAGTCCCGCCACGTATCGGTACATCCAATCCCCGATCGCACCATAGGCATAGTGATTGTAGGAGTTCATGTCGTCGCTCCAGAAGGAGCCGTCCGGCTTGATGCCGTCCCAGTGCTCCCAGATCGTCGTGGCCCCCTTCGAGATCGAATACAGCCATGACGGATAGGTATCCTGCAGCAGCAGCTTCACGGCGGTGTCGTGATAGCCGTTCTCCGACAGCGCCAGACACAGATACGGCGTGCCGACGAAGCCGGTGTCCAGATGGCAGCCGTTCTTCAGCACCAGCTCGTTCAGATCGGCGGCAATCCGCTTGCGGTCTTCGTCGTCGAGCAGTTCGAACACGAGCGGCAAAATGTTCGCCGTCTGGGTCGACGCGGCCATCCTTCCCTCGGAGGTAAGGAACGCCTCCCGGAACTTGGCCACGATTCCTTCCAGCAGCCTGCCGTACTCTCTGGCCTCCTCGTCCTTGCCGAGTACGGCGGCCGCATCGCGCAAAATACGCGTCGACAGCGCATAGTAGGCCGTAGCGACCAGTTCGACCGGAGTCGCGCCGAAATAGCTGCCTTCGTGGGCGTCCAGCGCCAACCAGTCGCCGAAGTGGAAGCCCGAGTTCCATAGACTCTCTTCGTCGCCTTGGGCGCGAATGAACTCTACCCATGCCTTCATGCTTCCGTATTGCTCCTCCAGCAAGCGGCGGTCGCCGTAGACTTGATAGACGGTCCAGGGACAGACCGTAGCCGCGTCGCCCCATGCCGACGAAGTATACGTCTCGTCTCCCCACATGGTCGACGTGTAATTCTCAAGGGCGTTCGGCACGACGTAAGGTACGCTGCCGGTTTCGCGTTGATCCGCTTTCAGATCGCGCAGCCATTTCGTAAAAAACGGGCCGACATGATAATTAAAAGCCGCCGTTCGAATGAACACCTGGGCGTCTCCGGTCCAACCGAGCCTCTCGTCGCGCTGCGGGCAGTCGGTAGGCACGTCCAGGAAATTGCCTCGTTGCCCCCATACGATGTTTTGCTGCAAGCGATTGACCATCGGGTTCGAGCATTCGAAGCTGCCCGTCGGCTTCATGTCCGTGTGCAGCACCTCGGCGACGAATCCGCTCGCCAGACGCTCGTCCGACAGATGCTCTAGTCCTTCCACCTGCACGTATCGGAAGCCCTGGAACGTAAAATGCGGCGCGAAGGAGACGCTGCCGGCTTCTCCGGCGATGTATTCGACCGTCTGCTTGGCTTTGCGCAGGTTGCCGACATAGAAATTCCCGTGCTTGTCGAGCACCTCCGCGTGACGCAGGCGGATATGAGCGCCGGCCGGCAGATCAAGCGTGAGGACCATCCGTCCGACGAGGTTCTGCCCCATGTCGAGCACCCTGTCTCCTTGCGGCGTGCGAAGAACGGACTGCGGAGCAAGCGTTTCGACAACGCGGGTCGGATCGTTCTCCTGCGCCGCGAGCTGCCCGTAGCCGAGCCGAACCGTCGTCGTTCCATGCCATTGCCCGGCCTTCTCGCCGGCTTCGCTCCAGCCCGCGCGTTCCAGGCGCGCGTCGTACAGCTCCCCGGCGTACAGCTCGGACATCCGGATGGGGCCTGTCGCCGCTTCCCACGTCGGATCGGTGGCGACCCACTCTTCGCTTCCGTCCTCGTAACGCACGCAAAGCTGCAGCAAGGCCGCCCTTCTATCCCCATATATGTTTCGCTTGCTCAGCCATGTCAGCTCACCCTTATACCAACCATCGCCAAGCACGATTCCGATGACGTTCTCACCGCTGCGCAGCATATCGGTAACGTCGTAGGTTTGATACTGATGGCGCTCGCGGTAGCTTGTCCAGCCCGGCGCCAGCACGTCTTCGCCGACCCGCGCGCCGTTCGCGTACAGCTCGTACACGCCGGCCGCCGTCGCATAGATCCGGGCGCTGCGAATGCCTTGCTTCGCCCGAAAGCCTTTTCTCAACAGAAACGCTTCCTTCGCGTGCGGATCGATCGCCTCCGGATCAGGCGTTATCCAATCCGCCAGCCACTCCTCCGAGGACAGCAGCCCCGTCTCCCACCAAGCGGGACGGCTCCATTCCGTCTCGCGGCCGTCATTGTCCCATAGCTTTACCCGATAATAATAACGGGTTCTCGAGCGGACGGGCGGCCCGCCATACTCCACCAGCACGGAACGGTCCGATTCGATGCGGCCCGAATCCCAGACCGGAGATCCGAAGCCCTCCTCCGACTCCGCCGTTTGAATGCGGTAAGCGCTCTGGCTTGTCCCTCTACTAACCGATGCTAGCTTCCAGCCGAACCTCGGAACCCGCACATCGGTTCCAAGCAATTGCTCGCGATATTCGCTAGTGAGCGAATGAACGCCGAAATCCGCCATGTCACTTCTCCTCTCGTTCCGCCTTATCCGTTCGGATAGACGATGACCTTCAAGCTTCCGCTCTTGTTGTTCAGGGCACGCTCCATCGCTTCCTGCGTCCGGTCCAGCGAATAGCGGTCCGTAACCAGCGTACGGACATCCGCGATGCCGGAAGCCAGTATCTCAATGCCCGCCGCATAAGTGTCGGCATAGCGAAACACGCCGTAAATATCGACCTCGTGATCGGTGATGAAATGAACGTTCAACGGAATTTCCGCTTCCACGGGAAGACCGACGACGGCAAGCTTTCCGCCGCGTTTCAGCGACAGCAGCGCAGACTGCAGCGCTCTGGGATTGCCGGCCGTCTCCCAGGCGACATCGACGCCCGAGCCGCCGTTCAGCGCCTTGATCGTCTCCACCGCGTCCTGCTCGCGAACGTTGATGGCGTGCGTAGCTCCCAGTCTCTTGGCGGCTTCCAGACGGACAGGCTCCAGATCGGTGACGTAAATCCGGCTGGCCCCGTAGGCTCTTGCCGCGACGACGGCCAGCAGGCCGACCGGCCCCATGCCCATGATCGCCACGGAAGACCCCGGCTTCAAGCCGGTCCGGTTCGCGGCGTGAATGCCGACAGAGAACGGCTCGATCAACGCCGCTTCTTCATAGCTCAGGCTGTCGGGGATCGGGAACAGATAGTCCTCCCTCATCTTCACGTATTGGGCGAACGCCCCGTCGATCGGCGGCGTGGCGAAAAACTCGACCTCGGGGCACAGGTTGTATTTGCCCGACTTGCAGGCGGAGCAGCGACCGCATGTCGTCTGCGGCTCGATCGCCACCCGGTCGCCCGGTTTCAGTCGGGTAACCGCCTTGCCCACGGCCACGACCTCCCCTGCGCATTCGTGGCCGAGAATCATCGGATACCGGACGATCGCGCTGCCGATTTTGCCATGCTCGAAATAATGCACGTCCGAGCCGCATACGCCGACCGCCATGACCTTGACGAGCGCTTCATGCTCGTCGGGCTGCGGAACCGGCCTTTCCTCCGTGACGATCAGCCGAGGCTCCGTCATGACGGCTGCCTTCATCATTGCGGGAACAGTCATTCCAATCCCCCTCCTCTTAAGTGCCGCAATTCGGGCACGATATGAATCGGCCTGTCGTTCAATAGACCGCCCACCAGATTGTTCGCCGCCGTCATCGCCATCTCGTAGCGGGTTTTCGCCGTCGCCGAGCCGATATGCGGCAGCGTGACGACGTTGGGCAGCGACAGCAGCGGGTGACCGGCCTTCACGGGCTCCCGCTGATAGACGTCCAGCCCAGCCGCGAAGATTTGTCGGTTTCTCAGCGCCGCCTCCAGAGCCTCTTCGTCCACCAGTTGTCCCCGGGATGCGTTGATGAATACCGCCGACGGCTTCATCCTCCCGAAATGCTCGGCCCGAATCATATTGGCGGTTTCCGGCGTGAACGGAGCGAGTACGACGACGAAATCCGCTTGCTCCAGCAATTGCTCAAGCGTGCGGAATTGCGCGCCGAAGGCTTGCTCGGCGACCGGCTTGCGAGAACGGCCGCTGTACAGCACATTCATGCCGAAGCCGAGCGACGCTCTGCGCGCCACCGCCTCCCCGATTCTGCCCATGCCGACGATTCCGATCGTCGCATGATGCACATCCATGCCGTAATGGGCTTCCCCTCCGCAGCCGGGCTCCCCCCATTTGCCTTGCTTGACCTGGGCGTCCAGCTCGGGAACTCTCCTCGCCGCCGCTAGCATCAAGGCAAAGACGAGATCCGCAACGGTATCGTCAAGAACGAAGGGCGTATGCGTGCCGATCACGCCGCGTTCCCTCATCGCCCCAAGATCAAAATTATCGTAGCCGACCGATTGATTGCTGACGATTCTCAGCTTGCTCGCCGCATTCAGCAGCTCGGAATCGATCCGAACATCGTTTGTAAGCAAGCCTTCGACTTCCCATATTCCTTCTAGCAGCTTCTCCCGGCTGACGGGATTGGCTTGCGGCTCGATCAGCTCGCAGCGCTCCCGGATAATCCGCTTCGCTTCTTCCGGCAGCGGCTTCAGCACAAGCACCTTGGGCATCGCCATCCTATTTCCTCCATTGCTTCCGTCATCTATCGTCCGACTATCGCGGCCGATACACTTCAAAAGTATCATAACTCCTTCAAGGGTACATTAACTTTAGCGAATCGAGTGCACTATCTTTAGGCCTGTTGCTTCCCTTTGTGCGGCTTCCGGCATCATGGTATGCTATTTCGAGACACGCCCAGCGGAGGAGCCGTTATGATCAATCGCAATATTCGCAACAAGCTTTTTTTCGTATTTCTGGGCATATCCATCGTTCCCATTCTCATCGTCACGATTTTTTCCTACAGGGCTTATACCGGCCTTGTCGCCAAACAAGTCTCTCTCGTGTCGACCGGCACGCTCGACAATGCCGTCGAACGGATCGATCATATTTTCCAGAATATCGACCGCATTACGCTGTCGTTCCAGCAGTTTTCCACCCGTCCCGGCGCCGTGACCGTATCCCAGGAGCTTAATAAGCTGATCAACAATCCGAACGCCGATCAGTACGATCTGTTTACGGCCCGTTCGAACATGCTGTTTTTTTTCAGCAATCTCATGCTGGGCAATCCTTATCTGAACGGAATCTACATTTTCCTCCCCGATGGGAAATCGATCAGCTACGGCATCAGCACCGACCTGCAAGTCGACTATATCCCGCTTCAGGACGACTGGTATATCAAGACGATCGAGCAAAATGGCGGGCTGTATATCAGCGATGCGAGCACAAAGGATTTCATCATTAACGCCAAGCCGTCGATCACCTTCTCCCGCGCCCTGTACGATCCGGATACCCGACAGCTGCTCGGCGTGCTGATGCTCGACACGGGGCTCGATATTTTCAAAGGCATCGATAAAGATATCGTCCCTGATATTACGAATATGTTTCTCGTCAACGGGAATGAAAAAATACTGTACGACAACTCCAAAACGCCGAGAATCGGCGAAAATCTTCCGGAGCCGCTGAGTAGCTGGGCGGCAGCACATGCCGGAGAAGCCGCCGAGGAGACACAGGACGGAACGCTGGTCGTCGTCAAGCCGTTTCCCGATAACGATTGGAAAATCGTCGCGTCGGTCCGGCTGTCGGAGCTGTACAAGCAATATGGCGTGTCCGAGAGAGTGCTGATCTCGATCGCCGCCACTTGCGCGGTCATTTTCGTACTCCTCTCCATTCTGCTCTCGAACCTGATCACCAAGCCGATTATCGATCTAAGCAAAACAATGCGCAAAAACAAGTTCCTCAGCCTCGTCACGACGAAGAAGCATCTGGAGCGGACGGACGAGATCGGCGTGCTGTACACCGAATACAACAAGATGATTCAGGAGATCGACAATTACATCAAGGAGAGCTTCCAGAACAGACTGATTACGCTCGACTCGCAGATGAAAGCGCTGGAGGCGCAGATCAATTCGCACTTCCTGTACAACACGCTGGAGGCGATCAACAGCATCGCCGAGATCGAGGAAGTCGAGAGCATCGCAGTCATGACGAAGGCGCTCGGCGACATGTTCCGCTACAGCATCAAGACGGAAAGCGAGCTGGTCCCGATCGAGGAAGAGCTGGCGCACGTCAGCAACTATTTGACGATCCAGAAAATCCGCTACGAGGACAAGATCGATTTCCGTTTCAATCTGGAGGAGGGCTTGTCGTCCTTGAAGGTGCTGAAGCTTATCGTTCAGCCGATCATCGAGAATGCCCTGTACCACGGCCTGGAAAGCACGAAAAACAAAGGGACGGTTGCTGTGACCGTATACCGCGAAGAGGAGCGGCTCGTCTTCGAGATCGAGGACGACGGCGTCGGCATGTCGCACGATCAGCTTCAGGAGCTGCGCTCGCTGCTGCGCGAGCCGCCCGCCTTTAACGAGCTTGGGCGCCGGGATAAGCGCAGCATCGGGCTAAAAAACGTGCATTCGAGAATCTCCCTCTACTACGGTCCCGAGTACGGATTGTCGCTGGAGAGCGAGCTCGACAAGGGAACGAAGGTCATCTTGAACGTTCCGATATTGAAATAGAGGTGTCAGGCATGTACAAGTATATCGTGGTGGACGACGAGATCCTGATTCGGCGCGGAATGCTCAAAAAAATCCGCACCGCCGATTTCGGGGAGCGGCTTGTCTTCGCCGGCGAGGCGAATAACGGCGAGGATGCCCTTGCTCTAATCCAGAGCGCCGACCCGGACATTGTCATCACCGACATGAGAATGCCCGAGATGGACGGGAAGCTGCTTCTGCAGACGCTTCAGCAGCACTACCCGCACAAAAAAATTATTGTCGTCAGCGGCTACTCGGATTACGAATACATGAAAGAAGCGATTTCCGCCAAGGCGGTAGGCTACTTGCTCAAGCCGTTCAGCCGCGAGGAAATTCGCGAGGCGTTGTCCAAGGCGATCGCCACGCTGGATGCCGAACGATCGGCGCTGGAGCAGCTTGAGCATAGAGAGAACGAAAAGCAGGTAATTAGCTATGACGCGGACCTGCAGTCGCTCGGCCATCTTATCCTGGGTCTGCACCGCAAGGAGAAGCTCCCGACCTTTCGCTCGACCCGGCTGATGGAGGTCGCCGAGGCGAAGCGTTACGTCCTGCTGGCCGCATATTCCTCGGACGAGTTCGCCCCCTATTCCGGGCAAGCCGACGTCCCTTACGTCTATGTGCCGCACGTTCAGCAGGATCATATGGCGCTGTACGTGTTTTATTCCGCGGAGGCGGGCGAGGCTCTTCTCCGCGCCGCGGCGGCTGTTGCCGCAGCCATCGCCGCGGAGCTGCCCGGACGCCCCAGGCTCGGAATCAGCGGAGAAAAAGACTCGCTTGGCGGGCTGTTCGAGGCATACGAGGAAACGGTCGAAGCGCTGAACGGCATTCGCGTAGGGGAGAACGGACCGGTTGTGTCGGCCTTTGGCGGCGGAGAGAAGCCTGCAGCCGCTGCGGAGGCATGGGAGCGGATGGACGAGCTGCTGTTTTTCATCGAGTCGGGCAACGCGGCCAAAACGACCGAGTGGACGGTTAAGCTGTTCGAGCATTATGCCGAGATGCCCGATCTGACTCTGGGCGAGGTCAAGGGAGAATGCCGGCTTCTCGTGCAGGAGGTTCGCGGTCTTCTCCACCGTAACTTCCATATCGATGGAAACCAATCCCCCTCCTCCAGCTTTGAGGCTGCCTTATCCGGCTTTTTCGATGCGGAGGCCATCCAGGCGTATTTGTCGAACGTACTGCCCAGCATTGCGGAGATGATGAACGGTCACAACCTGTATTCGTCCGAGCAGGTCGTCGACAATATCAAGGCGTACATTCACAACAATTCCAACAAGGTGCTGACGCTGGACAAGATCTCGTCGCTGTTTTTCCTCAACCCCAGCTATTGCAGCTTTCTGTTCAAGGAGAAAACCGGCATCAATTTTATCGACTATGTCAATCAGGTGCGCATCGACAAAGCGAAAGCGCTGCTCGGAGGCACCGACGACAAAGTGTACAAGATCGCCAAATCGCTCGGGTACGACAATACCAAGTATTTCTTTCGCGTATTCAAGAAGCTGACCGGATTCACGCCGGAGGAATACCGGACGAATGCGGCTAAAGCCTCCGCGGAGGGGACTCGGCGTGATGGCGCTCCTGCCGACGCATAGTTTACTGAACGACAAAGAAGGGGCTGATTCAAAAGTATTGAGTCGATTTACGGCTTCATTAACGATGCGAACAAGATGATTTTCAGGGATGTCTTCCTCAGATCCATCGGCAGTTAAAGTTGGTCCATGGTAGATTGAATGTACAAAGAAATCGCTCTTTTGGGGATGGTTGGGTGGTACCTCCATTCTACCAAATAGCGATTTCTTTATGCATTTCTGTGGGCTTTTTCTTCCCTCAATCGATGAAAAAAGAGGGCATGTATCTCCTGGAGGAGCGGAGCGTTGGCCTTTGCAGTCGTGAAATTTCCTCGTTACGAGTTTACAAATTCAAAATTTCACGAATGCAACAGCCACCGGAAGGGGATACATGCCCGCAAAACCATAATCGATATAAAACAAAGAAGCTGCTCAAAAGTTTAGCACTTTTGAGCCAGCTTCGTTTCCTTTTCTACACGAGCGTTACCCTTTGACCGAGCCGACTGTTAGACCGCCGATAAAATACTTTTGCAGGAAGGCGAACATAACGAGCAGCGGCAACGCGCAGAGGAAGCACGCCGCGAACAGCACGTTCCACGCCGTCGGGTTTGTCTGATCGCCCATGAAGCCGAGCATGGCAAGCGGCAGCGGGGATTCGGCGGCTCTGGAAATAAAGATCATGTTAAAGAAATAGTCGTTCCAGATCCACACGCCCTGCGTAATCACCACCGACACCGTCACCGGCAGCAGCAAGGGGAACACAATTTGCCAGAAGCGGCGCAGCAAGCCCGCTCCGTCGATAAGCGCAGACTCCTCGACCTCGATCGGAACGCTGCTCTTGATAAAGCCGGTATACAGGAATGAGGAGAACGGAATGCTGCACGTAATGAACATCAGAATCGGCGTGAATTGCGAGCTTGGAATATGCAGCCCCTGAATCGTCTGAACGATGGGGATAATGACCATCTGGCTCGGAACGACAAGCCCGCACAAGAAAAACAAATAGAGCGTCTTGCTCAGCCGGTTGTTGAGCCGAGCGATCGGATACGCCGCCATGGAAGTGAACAGCACGACTACGACGACCGAAATGACCGTCAGCATCAAGCTGTTGCCGAGCGCCTGCATGAAATGCATCTTCTCGAAGGCGACCCGATAGCTTTCAAGCGAGAACTCGCTGAACAACTGCAGCGGATTGGTCATATTGGAGACGGAACGAAAAGAGCTGGACAATGCAATCAGCAGCGGCAGTATATTCAGCAGCAGAACGAAAGAGATTCCGGCGTGCGTAAGCGTCTTTTTGGCGAAGCCGTTCATGCCGATACCTCCCTTTTGTTGAGCTTGAGCACGAAGAAGATCGTTATGGCGATAATAACGACGAAGGACACGACAGCGAGCGCGGACGCTTTGCCGTATTGCATTTCGCGGAACGCCATGCGGAATATTTCGAACAGCAGCGTGCTCGTCGCCCGCCCCGGACCGCCATTGGTCATGATGAACGAGTAGTCGAACGCCTTCAATCCATTGATCAGGCTGAGCGTAACGTTGATCGTCACGGACGTGGCGAGCAGCGGCAGGCGAATGAATCTCGTCACCTGCCAGGAGCTGGCTCCGTCCATTCGGCCCGCTTCTTCCAGATCGACGGGAACTGTCTGCAGTCCGGCCAAGAAAATGACCGTGCTTGTTCCGATATGCTTCCAGACGTCAACGGCGCTAATCGCGTACAAGGCGGAATTATAGCTTCCAAGCAGATTAAGACTAGCACCGTCCATGCCGAACCAGCTTAAGAGGGTAGCGATCAGGCCGCTGTCAGGCATGTAGACATAGCTCCAAATAAACCCGACGACGATTGCGCTGAACAAAGTCGGCACGTAGGCGGCTGTACGATAAAGGCCCGTGGCTCTAATTTTCATATTCAGAAGAAAAGCCAAACCCAATGCGATTAAATTGCTGAACACGACGAAAACAAACGTATAGACCAGCGTGTTTGACAGAGACGTGCCCGCGACGCCGTCCTTGAAAATATAGGCGAAGTTGTCGAAGCCAATATAATTGAAGCTTTGGACGAAACCGTTGTAATCGGAAAAGCTGTATTGGAACAGCTTGAAGATGGGATAGATCCAGAAAATCAAATACATGGCGAGCGCCGGAGCGACAAACCAGTACATCGTTTTTTTCAAAACCGCTGAATTCATGCTGGGAGTTCCTTTCCGAATGGAATGGGAAGGGGACCGTTGCGGTCCCCTTCACTCGATTCTCGATGACGGTCGATTTACTTCTTCCAGAGCTCGTCGAACTTCGCTTGCATGGCGCTTGCCACGTCTTCCGGCGTCGTCTTGCGGCCCCCGATGACTTCGCCGAACTTCACCTGAAGCGTGTCGGCTACGCCGTTCGGCCACATCTGATTCGCGAAGTAGGTAGAATTGCCGCTGGACTGGTACAGCTCGTACGAATGCTTGTACAGCTCGTTGTTTAGCGGAACGCCGTTAAACGCGCTGATCGAAGGATTCAGCTTCACCCATTCTGCGAACAGGTCGGACTCGACGTCGAACCAGTAGTTAAGCACTTGCTTGACTTCTTCCATATGCTTGGATTTCGCATGGACCGCCCATCCGGCCGCTGTCGACACGGCTTGCCATACCGGCTGTCCCGGCTGGTTGCCCGGCAGAGGGAAAAATCCGCGCTCGAAGTCCGCCGCGCCTTTGGCCGTCAGCGTCGGGAAGTCCCACGTGCCGTCGAACACCATCGCCGCTTTGCCGTCGATGAACATTTGCGTCGCTTGCGGACCGCCCAGTCCGAGCGTGTTTTTGGCGATGTAGCCTTTGTCGTACAGCTCTTTGTACATCGAGAGAGCCTTCACCCAGGTTTCGTCCGTGAATTTCTTCTCGCCGCTCTGCAGCTTGAGATCGAAATCCTTGTCCGCCGAGTAGACCGTGTTCGCCGCCAATTGATAGGCTCCGAACTGAATCCACCACGGGTCTTTGTCGCCCATGACGATCGGCGTGACGCCGGCGTCCAGCAGCTTCTGGCAAGCTGCAAGGAACGCATCCCAGTCTTGGGGTACTTCCGTAATGCCTACTTGCTCAAACAGGCTTTTGTTGTAGTACGTTCCAAGCATGTCGATGCCCTTCGTAATCCCGTACACTTTGCCGTCATTCGACATATCCGTTCTTGCGCCGTCGCTGATGTTGCTCATGAACGGCAAGTCGGTCAGATCGGCCAGGTATCCGGCCTTCGACAGGTCGATGATGCTTGCCGCGGAGCCCATTCTCGGCCATACGCGGAAAATATCCGGCGCTTCGCCCGCAGCCAGCTTCGTCTTGATCGACGTGTTGTATTGATCGTCGGGGAGCTTCTGAACCTCCAGCTTGATGTTCGGGAACTTCTCGTTCACCATTTTCGGAAGAACGTCCAATTCGAAATCCTGACCGTCCGCCGCCTTGTTGCCGGATACGATCATCGTCAGCGTAACGGTTCCGGCTCCGCTGCCGCTCTTTCCGGGTTCTTCGCTGCTTGAGCTTCCGCATCCGCTCAACAGGGCCATGCTCGCCGCCAGCGCGGTTACGCCGGCTAGAACCGTTTTCATCTTTTTCTTTCCTTTGAACACTGATAACCATCCCCCTAATTTGGTGCTGTTTTTGGGCTAAGTTCATGTTACCTTCTCATCCGGTGCATTTACTTTAGTACTTAAAGTGCACAATTTTTAGGTATGGGTGGATGACCGGTCCACTCTACAGCGGTCCGAGCCAAGGATCGTACACGCCCAAGAGACGGGAAGAAATCCCGCCTCGCAATATGTTATATTTTGTTCAGCAATCTGAAAAGTGGGGGCAGCGCATGAATCATCTTCAGTTGGACGATTTGCTGCGGGGTCTGGATGCAGTCGAAGGCATTCAGATTCGCACTCGCGAGAACGTCAACGATTTCGACGGCGGCGAGCTTGCGGATGAGCCGGACGGCATTCCCCGCATGCGGGGCAGCTATTTTTTCGGCAATGACTTCGTATCCATCCATAAGCATCATCGTTTTGCCGCCATGCCGATTCACAAGCATGACTTTATCGAGCTCAACTACATGTATTCCGGCTCCTGTAACCAATGGATCGACGGCAAGGAAATCACGCTGTGCCAAGGCGACGCGTGTCTGATGGACCGGAACGTTCCCCACGGAATCGCCCCGCTTGGCGAGAACGATATTCTCGTGAACCTGCTGCTGCGCAAAGAGGCCATCGACTCCGCGTTCCCGCAGCCGCTTCCCCGGGGCGGCGCGGTTGCAAGCTTTATCGCGCATGCGATGTCCGAGCGGCAGCGGCCCGGGCGGTACATCGTCTTCCGGCCGGGAGAGGGCGGGAGACTCCACGGCTTGATGCGGGATATGATGTGCGAATTTTACGATCCGGATGACTACTCCGCCGACCTGCTGCACCATTATGTCCCCGTATTGCTGATCGAGCTCATGCGCATCTACGAACTCGATCTGAATTACGAGCCGGATCCGCCGCTTCAACGGGGAGTGCTTCAGGATGTCTTAGCCTATATGGAGGCTCATTCGGAAAGCTGTACCCTTGCCGAGTTGGCCGAGCGCTTCCACTTCAATTCCAAATATTTGGGCAGCCTGCTGAAAAGCCGGACCGGATTAACGTTCACGGAATGGGTCCAGAGGAAACGCTTAAACCGGGCCGCTCGGCTGTTGATGGAGACCGAGATGAGCATCGAAGAGATCGCCCGTCTGTGCGGATACGAAAGCATGGGGTTTTTCTACAAAAAGTTCAAGGCCCGCTTCGGTCGAACGCCTTACGAATTCCGCAGCGCGCCGTCCCGCTCGTCTCCTTACAGCCCGTAATGGCGGATCAAATAAGTCGGCGTGCAGCTCCACGCGTGGCAGTAGCTGTTAATGAGAGGGCTGCCGTAAGGGGAGAACTCCGGATTATTCGGATCGTACAGCTCCCAGAACGTATCGGCGCCATCCTTCAGCATGCCTCCCCAATAAGTTTTCATCCAATCGACTGCTTCCTTCTTCAGGCCGACGACAAGAAGCGCCTCTACGAGGTGATGATACATATACGGCGTGGTGGGCGCGATCTCCGGCTGCGCGGCCAGCAACCGCTTCATCAGCTCCTGATTCCGCTGCTGCGGCAGCACCTCCGCAAGCGCCATCCAGATTTGTGTCGCCCAAGAGACTTGACGCTCCTCTCCGCTGACGAAGAAGCCTTGCTCCGGACTCCAAAGATAATCTAGAGCGGCTTGCTCCGCCTCGGCGAGTCGCCGTTCAAGCTCTGCGCCGCTGCTGCAGCCCACCGCCTTGGCCAGATGAATAGCGCGTTTCAATGTATAGATGAGGACGGCCTGCGAAGGCGCCTGCTTGTTCAACGACTCGTGCCAGTCGATAAATGACCACCAAGTACGATCGTCCTTCACAATCCCTCTGTCGTCCAACCGTTCCAGCGCCAGCTCGACTTGGCGGCGCGCGGTCGGCCACAGCTCCCTCAGCGTATTCCCGTCTCCGGTCGCTTCGTAATAATCGTGTAAGGTTACGGTAAAAAATAGCGAATAATCGAACAGGTACGTATCGTCCGCGATTAACTGGGGCTCGACGAACAGATTGGCGGACACCCGGCCGCGGTCGTCGGGAACTCCGGCGAACAAATACAAGCAGCGCTTGACGAGCGCATCATTGCGGAACGTGGCGTAGTTCGCCTGCGCTTGCAGGCGCAAATCTCCCAACCACAATCGGCGATCCCGCTTCGGTCCGTCCTCGTATACGTCCTGCATGCAATCCTCCAGCGTCCGGACGCTGACGCGGTCGATCTCTCGCAGCAGCGGGTCGGCATGATCGAACGGAGCGACATTCGCTCTGTCGGCCGAGGTGACGGTCATGCACCTCAGATTGAAGAAGCTCACGCGATATTTGGGGGAGGTATCCAGCACTTCGAGCTTAAGATACCGGAAGCTGTACCGGCGAGGCAAGCTTACGCGTCCGGGAAGCACGTCTACGAACAGGATCTCCTCTTGCAGCCAGGAGCTGCTGATCCATCCGTCATAGCCGGAGAACGGCACCGCCATCTCCACCGGCATCTCTCCGAACGTAAGCTTCAGCTTCAGCGGAGCGTCCGGCGGACTGCCGACCGGTCTGACCTCGAATGAAACGTAACCGACCCGATGATCCCCGAAATCCGCGATGACGGATTGTCCTTTGCCCAGCTCCCGGCTGTCCAGCGTATCGATTCCCGCTTCGCGCGAAGCACGCCATCCGTGCATTGCAGAGCTGTCGGCCTTCATCTGGACGAGCCGAGTCGGCTCGACCTCCTCGCGAAGCAAGGCGGGCTTAAGCTGCTCCGCCGTTCGGATGAAGCGTTCATTGCGAACAATCGTTGCTTGGGCGGATTGAAATTTGGCTTGGTCTGACATGACTTCGACCTCCATCGTATCTTTTGCCTCTCACCCTACCCTATTTCTTTCTCCGATAACATGCCCGATCGCCGCGTTTTTTTATCCGAATATCAGATTCATGATAATCGGCTGCACATACTTTCACTGCCAAGTTATCGCCCATGCACAGAACAGGCACAGCATGAGGAACATATCCGTTCCTGCGCTGTGCCCGCTGTTAACTATGTTTTATTGCTCTGTACCAAGCTCAACTATCCGCACCAATAGGGTCACCGCTTCCGCTCGGGTCGCAGTACCGTTCGGCACAAACTTATTGTTGCTGCGGCCGTTCACGATGCCCAGCTTGCGAACCGCCTCAATCGCGCCTTTCGCCCACTTCGGAATGTCCTTATCGTCTGCGAAGCCGGTCGTTGCGCCTGCTTCGGCAGACAGTTTAAGCGCTCTGGCTATCATCGCCGCCATTTCCGCGCGGGTAATAATCGCAGTCGGCCGGAAGCTGGCGTTCGCATACCCGCTCACTATGCCTGCTTCAACTGCATTCGCGATCGCTTGCTTCGCCCATCCGCCGATTGCGGCTTCGTCCGTAAACGCAGTCGCTGAACCGGCTCCTTCCAGCTTAAGCGCATTGGCCAGCATGACCGTAAATTCGGCGCGGGTAATGGCGGCATTCGGCTTGAACGTTCCATCCGAATAGCCGCTGACAAGCTTCATGCCCGCCGCGCTCAGAATGGCGTTCTGCGCCCAATGTCCCGCGATGTCCTTGAACGATGGCGCGGGCGCGTTCGGTTCGCCGCTCTCGTCCTTCTTCCCGCCTACAGCCATGACCGCAAACTTGGTGAAGTGATCCACCTCGGCCGTAATTCGATCGCCCTTCACGACGCCGCCTATTTCAATCCATACTTTCTTCGCTTCGTCATAATAGAAGATAGCGACTCTTTGCTTGTCTCCTGCGAGAGACGGATCGAACTTCATTGAGATAACGATAGGCTTCTTGAAGTTTCCTGCACTATTTTTCGTTAATTCAAAGACGTTGCTGATTAGCGTTTCTTTATCGAATATTAGGTTTGCTATACTGGACAGCTTCTCGATCTCAATGCGCAATTCTTGCTCAACCGCTCCTGCGCCTATCGTAAGGATAACTTCAGTATCGAGGCTGACCTCGCCGCTCCTGCCGCTCGGAATAAGGATGGTGCCGTTGGTCGACTTAATGACGGAAGTATCATTGCCATTGTTTGTGCCGCCGCTGACCGGCGTCTCCGATTGCGGAGCCTTCGGCGTCGCTGTCACGGCATTGGAGAACCCGCTCTCGCCTCTCTCATCTACGGCCTTCACCGCGAACGCATAGCGCGTCCCGTTCGTCAATCCGGTTACTGCGTACGTGGCTTCCGTTACGCTGGCTTGAACCAGCTGCCAATTGCCCGGGTCGGCCGGCGCCGTCATGCCTTGATATTGGTACACCGAATAGGTGACGCTTTCGGCCGAAGCGTGCCATCTTAAGGTCACGGATCGGTCGCCGGGCGCCGCCGTCAAATTCGCAGGCGAAGCCGGAACAGTACCTGCATCCGCCGACGGAATCACTTCGTTCGACGGCTCGGATGCCGCCGAATCGCCTTGAGCGTTCGTCGCGGCTACTGTAAAGGTATACGCCGTACCGTTCGTCAGACCGGCGACCGTGATTGGGCTGTCCGTACCTTCCACCGTCGTAACAGCTTCTCCGTTCGCCCATGCGGTTACTTTATAGCCTGTAATCTCGCTTCCGCCGTTATCGATCGGCGCGGCAAAGCTCACCTCGGCGGCCCCGTCTAGACCGACGGCATACACATTGGCAGGAGCGTCGGGGACGGATAGAAGAGCGGAATACACTTTAAATTCCCAGAGCGAGTAGCCGTAGTTGCTCCCTCTTTTTATGCCGTTCATCCGAACGTATCTGGCATTGACCGGTTCGAAGGAGATCTCTTCGACTCCTCCGCTTCCGTTTGTGGTGCTGTATACTGTCGTCCAGTTCGTCGTGTTGTCGGAAACCTGAATTTGATACTCCTTCCCATACGCAGATTCCCAATGCAACATGACCTTCTCGATGGATTGGCTTGAGCCAAGATCGACGTAGATCCACTGCTGATCGGAATAGTTAGATCCCCAGCGGGTATTCAGAAAGCCATCCACCGCATTCCCGGGCGCCACGTCCGCGGCTCTGGACGAGCTTGCCACTACCGGCATGCCTTCTGCAAGATTGGGCGGTACAGCTTCATACACGTTAAATTCATTAAGCGAGTAGCCATTTCCGCTCCCCTGTCGAACGCCCTGCATCCGAACGTACCTGGCACTGGTCGGTCTGAAAGGAATGTCGACGATTCCTCCGTTACCCGTCGTCGTGGAGTAAACATCCGTCCAGGCGGCAGCATCGTTCGATACTTGAATTTTATAGCTTTTCGCGTAAGCTTTCTCCCAATTCAGCCTAACTTTATTGATCGTATATTGATCTTGCAAATCAACATAAATCCATTCATTGTCCGAATGGTTTGAACCCCAATACGAAGTTCTGTAAATATCCGTAGCATTCGAAGCATGCAGGTTGTCTTTGCTCGATGAAGCGATCGCGCCTTTATCGTAAGCGAGATCGAAACCTCTGTCATCGTGGGAGGCTCCCTCATTCAAAGTCAAGCTTCGGCCTGTGAACGTATCCTTGCCGAGCTTATAGCTTGTCGTGGATTGTTCTCCGTTACGATCCAATGTCACGTTCACCGTAATCCCCGGCGTTTCGGGATTGGCGACTGAAATACGGACAGGCGCTGCGGATTCGTCAACGATCACCATGGCGGGTTTATCAACTGTGACCGTCAAACCGTCTCTCACCGTCACCGTCCCAGGTTGATAAAACAGCAATTCCGCAATTCCAAGAGAATTATGCCGAACAGCCTGAAGCGACGGGGTATTCGAAAGAATGCTAATCGGGTTGTCGCTCGCGTAGTCGCCGACCTCTTCGGAGGTTTTGTTCGGCAATACGATGTACTGGTAGGAGGCGTTTGCGGGCTTCACGCCATGGTCGACCCAAATCGAAAAAATCGATTTGGTGATCGGCGCCGTTGAGCTTCCCGAAACTACGCCGCTCCAGCTTCCGGTTTTCGTCTCCTGCTTTACTTGAAAGGTCGTCGGATTCGGGAATACATAGCCGATATGGTCGTTGTAGGCCCAGCGTCCGTTTGTTTGCATCGTTCCGTCTGCTATAGGATTGCCGTCTACGAGAACTTCGCCTACCGCCTGACTTTGGTTTAATGTCGTGTGAATAGAAGCCGCATTCGTCGAAGTGATTCCTGCGCCAAGCGCCACCATTTCATCGTCGAAGAAGAAGTAACCTTTCTTCCCGCTTGTACTCAGCTTGTTGAAATCAAACGCGGTGGCTCCATAACGCTCATTAGTCACTCCGCCTACAAACGTTTTGGGATTGTTGAAATTCCCGTCTTTCGTAAGTACGTACGGAGCCGTTGTGCCGGGAACATGGGCCCAGTCCATCAGCGGGTATACGGTTCTGTATTCGTCGCCGGTTCTCTGAATGGCGGTAGCTCCTTGCGGCGTCCAGTACAGCAGGTTATATCCGCTGGGATTAATCGTTCTCCATTCGCCGCCTTTGACCGTGCTGGAAGACATCTTGACCGTAATTCCATAGTCGTCTCGCATATGGGAGGAGACCAGCGTCTGCCATTGCGTCATATTGTTGGCTTCCAATCCGTTGCTTGTGCTCGTGCCGATGCTGCGAATATTGTCAAGAAAACTCGCAAACTCCGCAGCCCGCCTTGGATTGGCCGTCTGCATCCACTCCAATGGGTCTTCATAGAAGGTCAAAGCCGCGCTCTCATAATCCGGCCAATCGGGTCCATTCATCCCCATACCCAGATCGGCAACATCGCCTCTCACGAGATACCGGGTGCCGTCCAACAAGTAGGACGATAACGAATCGATTGCCACCTTGCTGTACGAGAAAACGGTGCCCGAGGTAATGTAAGCCCAGAATGACATATCTCTGGCAAAGCTTCTTCCGTAACCCGTCGTATAATTCGTTTTGCCGTGCATGAAGAATGACATGTCCGACTGGATTCCCGTCACAGTCGTAGTCACATTCGACAGCACGTTAAATGCATTCACGGCGTTCCGGACGATCTGAGCATCCTCCAGCAATAAGCCGCGGTACATATAATTTTGATTGTACCAGGACGAGTTGGCACCATCGACAATGTGTGGGCTGCTGTCTAACGTGGCTATTATATTGGATGCTTGCGTTGCCGTTAAATAGCCTTCACACAAAAGCGCGATCTTCTCCAGCCTTAATTGTTTGCCGATTCCGGTCTCCCACCAGTTGGTTGAAGTCGGCTTTACCGTAAACCAATAGTCCAACCCCTTTTGAATACCGCCTAACAGCGTTTCACTACGATAGTATGGACCATTCGGGTCAGCAAACGCCTGCGCCATCGATTGCATCCGATCCAGCGCAAGATAGGGCGACCAAGCTCTCCCATTGGCGCTGGAGGCTGTGCTCGCGTAATCGACGTCCCCCCAGCTTCCGTCCGAATTTTGATTGGCTAAGTAAGTGCCGGCCTGTGATTTGAAGGTCCATTCGACTCGACCGTTCGTTCCGTCGTTGATGATATCTTTGGAGATGTAAAAATCGACCATCCGTTCTTTCATCCATTTCATATCCGCGATTTCCTGAGAGGCGCTCGCTCCCTCGGGAGTACTTGCCAATGCGGCCGGATTTGAAAGTATCGAGGATATCATTAAACAAGCCGTAGCCAGACATATCCATCTCTTTACTGAATTTTGTATACGGGCAGCCATTCTCATGCTCCTCCTTTGCTAAGCCTCAAAGGCTATTGAAACCGCTTTCCAATTCATCGATTGAAGAGGGCAGCCATTTACTGCCCTCCATTTCTTCATAACAAAGTGCTATAGATGTCCTCCAAGGGGATATCTACTACAGCCATCACTTCGTCTGCGGCGCCATAATACATACGGACCGTTTGATCCAGCAACAGGGCTCCGCACGAAAATACGACCTTGCCGAAAAATCCATTCACTTCATATGCGGCTTCCGGCTCCAATACGGGTACGCGTGATCTCGCGAGCACCTTGGCCGGATTATCCAAGTCGAGCAGAACAGCGCCCATACAGTAGCGATGCTTGCTGTCCGCTCCGTGGTACAGGGCAAGCCAGCCGCGTTCGGTTCGAATCGGAACCGCGCCGCCGCCCATTCGAGCCGAATCCCAGCCTTGCTCGCTTAGCCCCATCAGGAAGCGATGGTTCCCCCAATGGTCGAGATCGGGCGATTCGGCGATCCACATCTCGGGAGAGCCGAACGATTTTGGCACCGGACGGTGCAAGGCATAGTATTTGCCGTTAATTTTATCCGGGAAGATCATGACGTCCTTATTCTCGGGAGCCAGCATCAGCCCGCGTCGCTTGAATGTTCGGAAATCCCGGGTCTCCGCCAGGCCGACGCCAACGCCGCGGGCGGAGGCGGCGCTGTAAGTGATATAGTAGACGTCTCCGATTTGGGTCACGCGCGGATCTTCAATTCCCCACGCCTCAAAATCGTGTTGCGGGAACAAGGCCGGCTGCGGCTCGATGTCGAAATGAACGCCGTCCTTGCTTCGCGCCACCCGGAGATGGGATAAGGAGGTGAGCATGACCGTTCGTCCGTCCCTTACGATGAAGCGCGAGTCGGAGAAATCATAGCTGGGATCGGTCTTATCGTAGCGCTCTACAAGTACTTCGGTTCCCGCTTCGTTCAGCCGGGGGATAAGCGCTTCATCCGCCCGGTCCGCGATCGGCGCTTCCGCAACGCGCAGCAACAGAATAATTTCATCCCGCAGCTGCGCAACGCCTGCATTAAACGCACCAAGCACTTGAAAGTCGGGGCGGGAGGGTGCAACATCCTCGACCCGTACAACAGGATTTTGCGCGCAGCGTATTATGTTCACTGTGAAGTACCTCTTTCAGTATTATTAGTGCCGTTACTTACCGGACAGGACGGCGTTGATTTGGGCCTGAATTTCATCGATCACTTTTTGCCCGCCGAGACTCGCCATTTTGTCCTCCAGCTTCGCCTTGCCTTGATCGGCAGGCAACAAGCCTTGACTAAGCGGCAGGAAGATCGAATCGTGAAGCGGCGTAATTTTAGCATATTCCGTCTTTACCTTTTCAGCGTTAAAGTTGAAACCCGCCGTTGGACTAAGCGTGAAATTGGCCGGGTTGGTGGAGAAGTCGAACCACTTCTTGTCATCGGCCGTCATCGTGGCCGGCGTGCGGTTCAGCGTTGGCCTCCAGGTCAACACATAGCCCGGGAACGAATAGTTGGACAGCACCTTGTAGCTCGTATCGCCGACAGGCTCCCAATCCTTCCCTTGAATGCCGTATTCCATCAAATCGTGGTTTTCCTTAATGGACATCCAATTGGCTACGTCCATAGCCAGATCGGCGTGCTTGGATGAAGTCGGAATGCAAAGGAAATTCCATTGCTGGAAAGCGGTATAAGGCTTGGCCTTATCCCCGTTCGGAACGAAAACCTCAAGCTTGTCGCTGCCGTCTTGCAGCATTTCCGAATATTTCAATCCCTCTACTCCATCAGCCGCATAATAGGTAGCCGCATATTTGCCTTGCTTGAACAGGGTTTCTGCATTTTGCTCCTGCGCGATGTTTTTGGAAAGTATGCCGTCCTTGTAGTATTTGGTGACGCGTTCATAAGCATCGGCAATCATCGGGCTTGCCCATTGACCGACTACTTTCTTGTCCTTGGTTGAATAGGCGAACATGTTGACACCGATTTCGAGCACTTCATCGAGAGCCAGATTAGCGGAATCGCTCAGGATAAACGGAAGTTTATCCGCTTTGATGCCGTTTATAACGAAGGGCTTAACATCCTTCTCGTTTTCCTTGACCGAATACAGGAATTTTTCCAAATCGTCGAGCGTTTTCAGCTCGGGAAGTCCGTATTTCACGCGCAAATCCTTGCGGATCAGCAGGCCATATACCTGACCTTGCGTGGTACCGAGCGGAATGCCCATAATTTTGCCGTCGAACTTGTTATAATTCCACATTTCATCGGGAATGGATGCCTTTAGCTCCGAACGCTCGGCCACCATCGCATCCAGCTCCGTCAAAGAATTGCTGGCGATCATCTGATTCATGGATAACCATGGAGCATCCAAATACATGTCGAAGCCTTCACCGGCAGACATCTTCACAGATACCGCGTTCCCGTAATCGGACCACGGCAAGAAATTGACATTCAAGGCGGCGCCGACGTTGTCCGCTTTTAATTTATCATTGACCGCCTGCAGCACATCGTCGAAGCCCGCCGGCTTATCCCCCGGGAAATAAGCTTTCAGCGTCACTGTTTCCTTCGTTGCGGATGCAGCGCTTTCCGTATTCGTTGGAGATTTCCCTTCATTGCCGCCATTATTCGACTTGCCTCCGCAGCCCGCCAGCATCAATGAAATAGCCAATACCGCGGTCGTCGCCGCGCCAAACTGTTTTTTGAATCTCATTTCGTTAACCTCCCTTATATATTGAAAAAAAGCATCTATGATTAACCGGACTAATCCGGTTAATGCCGGAAATCCTCGATTACCCTTTTACGGCCCCTACCGTTAGACCTTTGACGAAATACTTCTGAAGCATGGGATACAGCAAGACGATCGGGCCGATTGTCAATGCGGTTGTCGCCATCCGCACGCCGTAGGTGGGCGGCGTGACGGCAATGGCCGCAGCGGCGGGAATGAGATTTTTGGCGGCTTCCATATTGGATACCATTCGGCGCAGAATCAACTGCAGCGGGTACAGCTTCTCATTATCCACGAACATCAGTCCCATAAACCAGTCGTTCCAGTAGTTCAGAGCATAGAAGAGACCGACGGAAGCCAGAATCGGCTTCGAGATCGGGATCATAATTTGAAAGAAAACTCTCATTTCATTCGCCCCGTCAATTCTTGCGGCTTCCTCCAATTCCTCGGGAATCGTACGGAAAAAGCTGACAAGCAAAAAGACGAGGAACGGCTGGCATAACATCGTTAAGATGAGCACCCAGACGGTATTCTGCAAATGCAGCCACTGACTGACCACAATATAAAACGGAATGATGCCTCCGGAAAAAAGCATAGGCAGATAGCAAAAAATGAGAAAAGGCGTTTGCAGGACATTTCGCTTGTTGGCCAGAGAATATCCGAGCATTGCGGAAATGCACAATGCGCTTAATGCGCCTGCGACGGTGATAAATACCGTGACCGCATAGCCGTTAAACAGCACATCCGATTGCAACACCGCTTTATAAGCGTCCAGCGATAATTTTTGCGGAAATAATGTATACCCGTGCGCAATCAGTTCCCCCTCGTCCGTAAACGATCCGATGATCATCAGCAGAAAAGGAAACAGACAGAATAAGGTAAACAATGAAATGAACGTATAGGCAAATCCCGTAAAAGCTCGATCCGTAGCGCTCTGTTTCAGTCTCATCGTTATTTATTCTCCTAGAATAATGCGGATTCTTTAGACACTCTTCGGGTTACCCAGTTGGCGGTAATGACGAAGATCAGACCCATAACCGACTGGAACAGGCCAACCGCAGAAGACATGCCAAAGTCATGCAACTGTCTCATGGAGCGGAATACGAAGGTGTCGATAACGTCGGTAGTCGGATACAGCAAGGAATTGTCTCCGATGATGGCATAGATCATGGCAAAGTCCCCATTGAAAATCTTGCCTACGGCCAGCAAAGTCATGATCATAATGGTAGGAACGAGCAGCGGCAGCGTAATGCGCAGCACAATCTGTATCTTGGACGCCCCGTCAATCCGGGCAGCCTCGTACAAATCCTCCGATATGCCGGTAATCGCGGCCAAAAAAATAATCGAAAGATAACCGGCCCCTTGCCACACGCGAATCACCGTCAGAATGTAAGGCCATAGCTTCGACTCAAACATCCAGTTGACCGGCTCCAATCCCATGCTTTGCAGCCAGGTGTTGATCATCGGCTCTTCCCCGCCGAACAAGGATTGGACAATCATTCCTACCACAATCCAGGACATAAAATAAGGAAGAAAGATGAAAGACTGCGAAATTCGTTTGAAATACTTATTGCGAATCTCATTGAACATAAGCGCGATTAATACCGCAGCCGCCGTAGTAAACACAATGAACAGCATGTTCAGCGTCAGCGTGTTGCGCAGAATGACCCAGAAATCATCCGAAGTAAAAAAATAATCGAAGTTCCTAAAACCGACCCAATCGCTTCCCGTAATTCCTTTGGCAAAGTTATAGTCCTTAAAGGCGATCATAATCCCGTATATGGGAAAATAACTGAATACGAGGAAAAACAGCAGCCCCGGCACGGCCATAGCATATAGAAAAGGATTTTGAGCAATATGCTTCAGCTTGGACCGTTTTCTTGCGTTAAGTTGATATTGCATCGTTTTGCTTCCCCCCCTTTCATCGAAACCGGCAATCGCATCAGCGTCCCGTTATTTATGACGTTACCTTACCAAGTCCTCGCCGCAGCGGCAATTCCGGCAAGCTCCGATTTCTCCTGCAAGCGCAGATTTACGAACTTCCCAAAAACAACACTATTTCGAAAATCACCGATTCTGCAGATGGAAATGCTCGTTATGCTATAATTAAACCCACAAATTTATAGGCTCGGCAGTTATCATTACGGGGGTTCTAGAGCAATGAAATTCAGACTTCCACTTCTCGCATCGCTGAAGCGGCACCCGACTTATATGAAGCTTATTTTTTACTTTGTCAGCGCCAACGTTCTGGTTCTGGCTATTTCTTTTACGCTGCTTAATTGGCAGTCTTCCAAGACGCTTCTGGAAGAGATCGGCGATCACTCCGAATCCTTGCTGGAGAACGGCGCCCAGAACACAGCCCAACTGATGGAATGGGCTCTAGAATTCAGCTTCTCCTCCAGCAATGACAGTCCCCTCAAGGTGTATGCCCTTTCGGATCAATACAGCGATTTTGAAACGTTTGAGGTATGGAGCCGGCTCATGGACATTAAGAACGCCAATCCGTCTATCGACTCGGTATATCTGATCAACGATTACACAAATACCGTAGTAGATTCCAGACTTGGATTGAATGACGCGGAAGCTTTCTATGACCAGGACATTATTGAGCGCTTGCGGGATCCAGCTACAGCGGAGCATAGCGTTCTCATTCCGAGAACCTTGTCCATTCCTCTTGCCGGGAATAAGGCCAAAGAAGTGATTTCCATCGTCAGATTTTACGAAAAGGGCAGCTCCATCTCCGCTTTCGTTCTGAATATGGATACCCAACGTTTAATGACCTTGCTTCAGGACAATTCGACTTATGCGAACAGATCGGTCACGGTTCTGAATGATAGGGATGAGAAGGTTTTTAGCAGCATTCCTTTGAATACGGAACAAATCGCGGAGCTCAGGAGCCACGGGAATAAAGGCGAAAGCGGATGGAAGCTGTTTCAGCCCCGCAATCAGGGAGAGCAATTGATGGTTTACGCAAGCGCCTCCATTAAAGGAATTCAGGATTGGACCTTTATCGAAACGATACCTAAGTCTGTCATTTTGGGAAAAATCACTGTTCTTCGCAATACAAGCCTGATCTTGTTCTTCATCCTGTTCGTAGCCTCATTGACCGTGATCGTTCTGATTTCCAAACGGGTGTACTCGCCTATTCAAGAACTGATCGGCAGAGTGATGCGGCAGCATCAAGCCGAAAAGCCCGGCGAAGGATATAGCGCCAATGAGCTTGACTACTTATCCAATGTGTTTACGGCCCAACGCAATCAGATTCATGAACTGACCGAACAATGGCGGCATAATAAAATTTTGGGCAGGGAGCGGTTTTTGCGGGATTTTCTCGGGGGCATCTACCATTCGGCAGAGGAAATATGCTCTCAATTTCAAGAATGGGGAATCGATCTGCCGGAAGACCAGCTGTCGGCAGCCATCTTCCGAATCGACCGCTTCTCGGAATTTTCGGAGGCTTACCCGGAGAAGGACCGGCGTCTGCTCCGATTTGCGATGTCCAATATTATCCAAGAGTCGCTGCAATCGTCCAAACACAAGCTGCAAACGGTAGACATGGGGAACGACCACGTGGCGGTTGTCTTATCGGCGCCGTTGTCCGAAGAATTTGCGAAGAAGCTGCAAGTATCCCAACAGTTAATGGAGCAGTATTTGTCAATCGGCACGACCGTCGCTTGGGGTAGGACGTTGCCCAGCCTGACCGACATACATGAGATCTATATGGAGACGTATGAACTGACACAGGAACGATTCCGATTCGGGCACGGAGCGCTTATCGTGAATGCGTGGCTAGCCGACGCGCCCGGAGAACTGTATCATCTGCCTGTGGACAAAGAGCGACAGATTGCTCAGGCTCTTCCCAAGGGCAATGCGGATGCGGTTCTGGAAATCATACGCTCGGCCGTAGTCAAGCTGCGGGGACTGCCCTATTTTGAATGTAAAATGTCGTTGATTACCTTGTTCATGGACATACGCCGGCTCATGCAGGAGCACTCCAGTCAGCCGCTTCCCAGCTCATGGGGGCTAACCTCCATTGAGAATCAGATCATGCAGCAGGAGACGATGGAAAACGTGGTGCCATGGATGGAAGCGCTCGTAACCAAGACGCTCGAAGACATTGCGGCTGCCCGCGGTCAGTCCAAGAACGTGGCCCTGATCGAGCAAGCCGACCAGTTCATTGATAAGCAATTAACCGATCCGAACTTGTCCGCAACCATGTTGGCTGATCATTTGGGTCTGTCCGTGAACTATTTCCGCAGCTTGTATAAAGCGGAGACCAACCAATCGATTACGGATAAGATATCGGAGAAACGTCTGGATTGCATATGCCGGGAGCTGCTTGCCTCCGACTCGCCGATCGAGCAGATCATCCATAATTACGGATTTTCGTCGCTTAACACGTTCTATTCCATCTTCAAAAAGGTATATGGAATGACGCCGGCCCAATATCGGAGGATGCATAAAAACGGCGCTTGATAACATGCAGCATCGCATGCTCCTTCAGCCGCATAAGAACGGCAAAAAGCGCAAGCTCCATAGCCGGAACTTGCGCTTTGCGTTCACGCGATCTTACCTTCGTCTTAATCCCGCCTCGCTTACGCTCCCTCGGCCTTTTACGATGCGGCTTCGGAGGCTTCGGCCTTCGAGGCCTTGGGCAACAGGCCTGCAATGCCTATCTTGAGCGCTGCGATTACGAGCAGAACCGCGAAGATGACATGCATGCCTTCGGCCATCTGCGTCGGCGCTTCCTCGACAACGATTCGATTGAACAGCATGCCGAATACGGCTACCCCGACCGTCTGTCCCAACGCGCCCATCAGCGAGTTGGTCGACGTCGCCACGCCGCGCATCCCGGCCGCCGCCGAGTTTTGGATGGTCACGATCGCCGGCGTGCTGATGCAGCCCATCCCGAAGCCGACCAGCATGACAGCCCCAATGACATGCACGTAGGAGGAATCCATATTCAACGTATACAGCCACAGCGCTCCCCCCGCGACAAGGAAGGTGCCCAGGATCATGAACCTCTTGGCTCCGAAACGGAACATATACCGTCCGGACAGGAACGACGAGATCGGCCAGGTGAGCGACATCGGCATCAGCATAAGCCCCGACTTCGTAGCGCTGTACTCCATAACGTTCTGAATCCATAGCGGAATGTAGATCGTGACTCCCGCCACGATGCAAAACCCGAAAAAGCCGAGCACATACGGAATCGCCAGCCGTTTCTGCCGGAACAACAGCAGCGGCATCATCGGTTCCCGGGCTTTTCTCTCCACGAGCAGGAATGCGACCAGGAACGCGGCCGCAACCGCAAACATCGCGACAATCGGCCCCGAGTCCCAGGCATACGTTTCTCCTCCGGTCAACAGCGCAAGCAGCAAGCTTGATATACACACCGTGAACGTAAAGGCGCCCAGATAATCGATGCTGCTCTTCGTCGCTTTGGCAAAGCGCTCATGCAGAAAGCCGAAGACCAGCACGAACGAAAGCAGGCTGATCGGAACGTTCATGTAGAAAATCCAGCGCCAGGAAATGGCATCCACAAAATATCCGCCGACGAAGGGTCCGACCAAGCCCGCGATCGACCACATCGACGAAAGCACACCTTGCACCTTGCCCCGCTGCACGCCGGTGTATAGGTCTCCGATAATCGTGAACGTCACCGGGGTCAGCGCTCCCGCCCCGATGCCCTGAATGGCCCGGAACCAGATCAGCTCCGTCATCGACTGGGCCGCGCCGCACAGCACGGAGCCAGCCAGGAACAGAACCAAGCCGATCGTAAAAATCGATTTGCGCCCGAACAGATCGGCAAGCTTACCGAAGATGGGAGTCGTTACGCACGTCGTGAGCGTGTAGATCGAGAAAATCCAGCTGATCAGGCTGAGGCCTTGCAGATCCTTGGCAATGCTTGTCGTCGCGGTTGTCACGACTGTAGAATCGAGCGCTCCGATGAACAGCGCGGCCAGCAGGCCGGCGGTCACGAATGCGCGGTTCGTTTTCTTGGGGGACATCGAGCTTCCTTCTCTCTAGCGAATGCTGACTACTATTCTGTAACGATCATAGGCGCGGCTCGGAGCTTTGTCAACGCTGGAGGAAACCCGGACCGATATTGTACAATACAAGAAAAAGAGACATGTCCTCATCGGCTTCATCCATGCGTTAGCTCGGCTGTTCCTCCGTCGCCAAACGAAGCAAGAGCTGGGCAGTGTTATTCTGCCCAGCCCTCGTTATCTCCGCCCCTAGGGCAGCTTCAACAGTCTCTTCAACGTATCCGCATCGCTGGACGAGACCAGCTCCTCCAGATGCTCGAATATTTTCTGCTCGTCCCAGCTCCACCATTGCAGCTCCAGCAGCAAGGATATGACCTCGTCGTCGAATCTCTTCCGAATCGTCCGCGCCGGATTGCCTCCCGCGATGGCGTAAGGCTCGACGTCCTTGACAACCGTCGAATTCGCAGCCACGATCGCGCCGTGGCCGATCGTCACCCCCGGCATGACCGTTACCCCCTGCCCCAGCCATACATCATTCCCGATGATGGTGTCGCCTTTGAATGGCAATTGCTCCTTCGTCGGCGTCACCTTCTCCCAGCCTCCCGCAAAAATATTGAAGGGATAGGTCGTGAAGCCCTCCATCCTGTGGTTGGCTCCATTCATAATAAACGTCACGCCCTCGGCCAGAGCGCAAAATTTGCCGATAATCAGCTTGTCGCCCAGAAACTCGTAATGGTGCTGAATGTTGTCGTAGAAGCTCTCCGGCGATCTGCCGTTGTCGCTGTAGTACGTATAATCGCCGATTTCAACGTTTGGCCTGCCCGGCAAATTGTTAATGTAGCAGACGCTGCGTATCTGTTCGTTGGGATACAGCTTGTTTTTGTCCGGCGATACGGGCATAAGCGCACTCCCTCTCCTTGCCGGAGAAACCCGGAATTTCCGAGTCTCTTCCGCAATTAATGGCGCGGACTTTCCTCGATGACCTGCACCGATTTCGTAAGCTCCCGCAAAATATCCGACTGAAGCTGCGGCTCCTGATACAGCGCCTTGATATAAGCTTCGCCGGCTTGCCCCGACGTATAATGAGGCGGCACTTGATTCATCGTCCGCAATATGATATCCATCTGGCACTTCTCGCAATCGCACTTGAGAATGCCTGTTTTGACATAATGATCCTCGAACATGCCGCTGACAATCGGCTCCATCGCATTATAAATAGAAAGCTCGCGAGAAAAATACATAGGATACACGCTCCATCTGCCTAATCGGAACGAACGACTCAGTCGTGGAAAAATCCGAGTTTTCCCTTGCCGCCTGAATCGGACATCCACGCTCCCGTCCGGTCTTTGTTTATATCGGCTTTCAGCTCCTCGATCAATAGATCAACTTTCAATTCATGATCGTAGTGCATCTGCAGTGCGGCGGAAACGTACAGTTCGTTCAATTGAGCCAGCGAGAATCCCGCGGTCCGTTCGGCCATGTAGGCGACTTCGGCTTCGTCGGCCAGCTTCAGCATGCCCTTAAGCTTCAGGTAAGCGAGTCGAAGCGCTTCTCCCGGCTTCTTGACCTCGTAGGCCCGGTCGAATCTTCCCGCCCGGTTCATGAGCGCAGGGTCGATCTTCTCCGGGTAATTGGTCGTCCCGATCAGGAACAGCCCTTCCTTAGAGGTCGCCCCGTCGAGCGTATTGAGGAAATAGGAGCGGCAGCTTTCCGGCATGGAGTCGATATCTTCAATGACGAGTACGGCTGGCGCCGTCCGCATGGCCGCCTCGAATACCTCCTGTATCGATTCGCTGTTCGTATACTGGGTAATCTGCCAATAGGCGACAGGCGCCTGGATGCTGCTGACGATGGCTTTAACCAGCGTCGTTTTGCCGTTGCCCGGACTTCCGTACAGCAGTATCCCCCTCTTGTACGGAATATTGTAGCTCGGTAGAAGGTTCGGTCGCCAGAGAAAAATTCGTCGATAGACCGGTAAATCTCCGTCTTCAGCCTCTCCTCCAGAACGACCTCGTCCCGGGCAACTTCGCGGGCAAGGGATTCCCGCGCTTGGTCGAGCCCGTTGCGGGTGTCTGTAAACAGCGTGATCTTGCGTTGGCGCAAACGGCGCTCCTGACGATCCTGCAGCATTCGTCTCAGCCCTTCATCGCTTTCCGCGAAGATCAGATCCTCCCATCCGATCCCGTTCGCCATCAGAAACGGAATGCGAGCCATGGCGACTTTAAATCGGGGATATCCGAATACGTTATTGCGAATGGAAGGACCGATGTTGACCCGAATGCCTTCTGCCGAGGGGGAGTAGGAGAAGGAACGGGATTCCACCAGGTCGAAAATGCTCGCGACGTGCTCCAGCTCGGGATCGCTCTCGCGGATGTCCTCCTCAAGCTCGCTCCAGGCATCGTTCGAATCCTCCTGAAAATACAGAGAAAACTCGCATCCATAGCGTTCCTTAAGCATCTCGATGATGCGCTGAACAATCGACGCGTATTCAAAATAAACCTCGGAGGAAGGGGCGCTCTCTCCCCTTCCCGGGGTGCCGAAGGAGGCGACGCAACTCGGACGCTCGCCTCCTAGGCGGCTATGACAAGTTAAGGTATGAGTCATCTTCGTGAATTACACTCCTTTGATTGCCGCCAGAGGGCGGCACTTCGCCACGACGGAGGCAAGCCCGGCTCCGACGACGCTGGCTATAATCTGATCGATATCTTTATAGGCTTGCGGGCTTTCGTCCAGGATCGCTTCGAGCGACCGATGATTGACGACAATCTCGTCCTCGCGACCGATTCGCATCGCTTGGGAGAATTCCTCCACCTTGACAAGCTGCTTGGTCGCATTCCGCGAACGGACCCGGCCCGCCCCGTGGCAGATCGAATAATGATTGGCGGCCCCTCCAGGTGCTCCGACCATTAAATACGAAGCCGTTCCCATCGATCCGGGAATGAGCGCAGGGTGTCCCGTCGCAGCGTAGGCCTTGGGATTGTCGGGATGCCCGGGCGGCAGCGCTCGCGTCGCTCCCTTGCGATGAACGAACAGCGACTCGCCCTCCCGCTTCTCTTCCCAGGCATAGTTGTGCATAAGATCGTAAAGCGTGCTCATCTCGAATTTGGCGCCGAACGTTTCCTTGCATGCCTCCCGTATCGCGTATGCGATGAGATGCCGATTGACGACAGCGAAGTTTAAAGCGGAATACATCAGATGGACATAGGCTTTGCCCGCTTCGCTATGAAGCGGCGCGAACAGCAGCTTCGGATCCGCCGTCCCCCAGCCGCCCTGACGCATCGCCTTCGCCACTTCCGACCCGCAATACTGGTTGACGGCTCCGCCCCATGCGCGAGAGCCCGAGTGGATCATGACGGCAATCTGACCGTCGAAGAGCCCCCATTGCTTCGCTATCTCGCGGCTGCTTTCCTCAATCTCGATCGCTTGCAGCTCCACGAAATGATTGCCGCCGCCCAGCGTGCCGAGCTGGCGGTGCGCCCGATGCCATATCCGATCGGGGAAACGCGAGAGATAATCCTCGTCAAGGAGAAATCCGCTGCTCTCCACGCGGGTTAACGAGGTCGCCTGGCGCGGCGTATAGGCATCCGGGACGTACTTGCCCGGCAGCCCGTGCAGCCCTTTGGCGACTACGCGCTCCAGCCGAATGTCCGAGAACCTTCCGCGAGTCTGATTTTCTGTCGGCACCCTTTTTTCAATGGCTTTCACAAGTTGGCGGCGAAGCTTCACGTCACGCAGGTTCTCCGCCTTCAGGTTCGTCAAATGCACACGCATGCCGCAGCCGATATCGCTACCGACGATAGATGGCGATACGAAGGCAGATTCCGTCTCCCACACCGCGGTTGTGCCGATGCAGGTGCCTACCCCCACATGAACGTCAGGCGTATAGCTCATATAGCGGATATTGGGAATTTGCAGGTTATTGTTCGCCATTTCGAAGACTTTGGCCCCCATCGCCCCGAACAGCTCGTCTCCGGCGTACACATGAACGTCTCCCGCAGGAAGACTCACGCGCCGATAATAGGCTTCATGGGCGGAATGGTCGCTGCCGTTTATTTGATTCGTTTGATTAATTAACATAACTTTCGTTCAATCCTTTGCATTGAGAATAAATGATTCGTTCACAGGGTCATTCGGCAAATCGGTACAACAAAAAAGACCGCAAGCCATCGCTCACGGTCTTCCTGCACGTTGAATAATAACTATAGCGCTTGAAATCGGCCCTCCGCCGTCTCCCGCTATGTCTTCTTCTTCCTCGCCGATCTCCGAAGTGACCCATGAACTTGTCTTGTCGTATGCGATTGTCTGGTGCAAATGCGGCTAGCGTCGGACATCAGTTTCAGCAAAATCATGATCATGGGCCTCCTTGTCGTTAAGATAGTCGTAATTATATTCGCGAACTTCAAGCTTTGTCAACCTGAATTTCCCAATCACACGGCCCGAGCGAGTATGTGTTGGGAAAACATGAATTCCTCAGAGTCAGAGTTTGCACGGAGCAGGTGAGGAGAAGAGTAGTGCTGCAAAGTGGAACTAACGGCCAGCACAGAGCAGGTGAAGAGAAGAGTAGTGCTGCAAAGTCGAACTAACGAGCAGCACCGAGCAGGTGAGGAGATGAAGTAAAGTTGTTTGTGTACCAGCATTTGGAGCCTTATCAGGCAACAAAAAAGTAGGGTATTCTCGGGATTGCGACGTCCACAAGAAGGAGCCCTACTCGATGACAACTATACCCGATAACGCTTTTGACAATCTACTTGAAAATGCTGTAACTAAGCTCGTACAGGAGAAACTCGAACTCCTGCTTCGTGAAGAAATTAAAAATTACATTAGCACAGAGCACCAAGGACCGCGCACCAGTCTTAACGGTAACTATTCGCGTACTTACCAAACTCGCTACGGTACCATTGATGCGCTTCAAGTTCCGCGAGATCGAAAAGGTTACTTTCAAACGCGGTTGTTCCAGCCCTACCAACGTCGCGAAGGGTGGCTTGAAGAAGCCATCATTCACATGTACAAAGGCGGCATGAGCACGCGTGAAGTTGCCAAATTCATCGAGAGCATGTTTGGCACGCAGTACTCACCGACGACC
>NZ_JBHSED010000068.1:0-74497 GCF_042651945.1 Cohnella boryungensis
ACGACCGAAGCCGTCTTCCGACGTTTTTGTTTCTTACGCTCAATGTTCAGTTTTCAAAGAACCATTCGGTGTTTCTTTTTTCAGTGCCGCTCGAAGCGACCTTTATAATATACCACAGCGCCCAGATGAATTGCAACAAGTTTTTTGTTCCTGATTCAATTCTTTTTTGCCGGCCATTTCGACCCGCCCAAGAGGCGCGAGATATAATGTATCATACGTTCCCCCTCATCGTCAACCGTTATTCTACATTTTTCGCAGCGCAGTCTCTTTCCGACAAAAATGCCCACTGCCGCAGGCGTTCTCAAGCAAGAAGCGTCCACTGCAAGCCGAGTACCAAACCGATCCCTGGCAGTCCGAGCAAGGCGACAGTCCCGATCGTAAATGGATTAAGAGGAACATACGCGCCGGTCATCCAGCCGGAGAAGTTCAAGGCATACAAAGCAAACGCCGCAAGAACAAGGTGAATGCCGAAGCGCATGAGCCATCCTTTAGGAACGTTTCGCCTCAGCAGCACGAAAGCCAGCGCTGCGGCTGAAGCCACAAGAAGGACAAGCCAAAATGTTTTCATCAAGTTCCTCCCCCCCGACTCGTCGCAGTCGAGCCTCCCCATTGCAGCTTGGCTTGCTTAAGAAGCATGTCCAGCCTTTTCTCGGCCGCCTCCAGGCAATAGATAGAATAATCCACATGATCGCGCTCGACCGCATGATGAAACCGCCACTCCGCCAGTCTCCACTCCTGCTCGGCTCTCCGTATTTCCAGCTTTAATCTGTTGCGTTCCGAGCCGTCTTCCGCCGTTTGGTCCGAGATGCTTTTCTTTGCCCGTATCATGACAATCCCTCCCGTCTTCTTCAACGGACCGCCACAAGGACAACCCATGACTACTCTTATTCCTCCCGAACTCTTCTTAGAACTTAATTAACGCAAAGAACGGGAAAGTAAGCGAAGAGATCCCCAAAAACAAAAAAGACGCCCGTAGGCGTCACTAATTCAAAACAAATTCAAAACAATTCTCTGCGGCCTTCCAATGCCTTCGATATCGTCACCTCGTCCGCGTACTCCAGGTCTCCCCCAACAGGCAGACCGTGCGCGATTCGGGTGACTTTAATGCCGAATGGCTTGACCAGACGAGACAGGTACATCGCAGTAGCTTCGCCTTCGATGTTCGGGTTCGTCGCCAAGATAAGCTCCTGAACCCTTTCGTCGCCCAGCCTTCGGACCAGCTCGGCAATCTTGATATCATCCGGCCCCAGACCGTCCATCGGCGAAATCGCGCCGTTCAATACATGATAATGGCCGTTATATTCACGCGTCCGCTCCATGGCCACCAGATCCTTCGGCTCCTGAACGACGCAGATGACGGACATATCCCGCGATTTATCCGCACAGATCCGGCACGGGTCTGTGTCCGTGATATTGCAACAAACGGTACAGTAGGTTAGATTGCGCTTGACGCTCACCAGCGACTTGGCAAATTCTATGACGTCTTCTTCTTTCATGCGCAGGACATGGAATGCCAGCCTCGCGGCCGTCTTCGGCCCTATACCCGGAAGGCGGGAGAAGGAGTCGATCAGCTTGGCAATCGGTTCCGGATAGAACAAAGGCTCCAGTCTCCTCTATATGTCTTTTCGCGGAGCTCCCGTTCTGGGGCGCATCCGGTTGCGGCCTAGAACAGGCCGGGAATTTTCATGCCCCCGGTATATTTGCTCATATCCTGGTTCGCCAGATCGTCGGCTTTCGCGAGGGCATCGTTCACCGCCGTCAGGACAAGATCCTGAAGCATCTCGACGTCTTCCGGATCTACCGCTTCCGGCTTGATCTTGATGTCCAGCAATTTCTTATGGCCGTTCACGGTTACGGTGACAACACCGCCGCCCGCCGTACCTTCAAGCGTCTTGCTTCCAAGCTCTTCCTGAGCCTTCAGCATTTGCTCCTGCATTTTCTTAACCTGTTTCATCATTTGATTCATGTTGTTCATTGCGAGAACCTCCCTGGATTATCGTTCAGTCTTCTTTAATCTGAATCAACTGCTCTCCGAACAGTCGCAATGCCTCATCCACCAACGGCTCCCTGCCGCTCTCGGCTTCCTCCTCCGGGATCAGCAGCAGCTCCTCCGCCGGGGCGGAGCCCTTGGGCTTGCCTTCGCTTTCGGCCAAAGCCTCCTGCCATTCCTTCTGCATAACGGTGACCAACTGCGTCGGGCTTCCGTAAACGGCGCTCAGCACCCCTTCGATGACACCCTTGTTGGCCGGTCTTTCCGTCGTCTCGCGGTGAATCGTGTTCTTAAAGGCAACGACGATCGAATCCTCCGCGAAGGAGACCGGCTCTCCGTCCACCAGCCAAGCATGAACGGTCACACGCTCCTCCTTGACTCGCTGCATAATCTGAGGCCACTTCCCAAGCATAGGCCCCGAAGAGCTCCGCGCCTCCTGGAAAACATTCAGCCGTTGGCGAGAGAGCGACGAAGGGCGCGTCGTCGGAGAAGCCATGCCCCCGCCCGAGCTCCCACGGGAGCTTCCTCCCCCGGAGCCCGAAGCGGCCGCCTTGCCTCCACCCGCAGATAAGGCTGTGCCCGAGCCAAGCGCACTAGTCAGCTTGCTTTCCAGCGCAGCCAACTGCTGTCGCAATTGATTCAGCTCGGCCCGGTTCGCTCCGGAGCTTTCCGAGCCAGCGGCGCCATTCCGCTCCGGAGCTTCGGCCCCCGGCGAAGCCCCGCCGGAGCATAGCTTCAGCAGCGCAATCTCGAACATGGTCTGAGGATGCGCGGCGTATTTCATCTCGCCTTGGTATCGGTTTAACATATCAATGATAGCAAATAACCGTTCCCGAGAAAATCCGCCCGCCATTTCCTTGAGCTCAGCCGGATTCGCTACCCGCCCCGACGAGTCTTCCGCTTCCGGCGCCAGCTGCGACAGCAGCAGATCCCGGAAGTAATGCATCAGCTGCTCCAGGCACTTGTCCGCGCTCTTGCCGGACTTCATCATCTCGTCAATCTCAAGCAGAACCTTCGAAGCATCGTTATCGCGAATCGCGGCGGCAAGCCTTGCGAACTGCTCGGAAGGCAACCCCCCGGTCGCTTCCACCGCCTGCTGCAGCGTCACCTGACCGCCGGTGAACGAGGAAATCTGATCAAGCAGGCTTAACGCGTCTCTCATCCCGCCGTCCGACAGTCGGGCAATATACAAGAGCGCCTCTTCTTCTGCGGCGATCTTCTCCTCGGTGCAGATTTCCCGCAGACGACCCGCTTGCTCTGCCAGAGAAACCCGACGGAAGTCGAATCGCTGGCAGCGCGAAATGATTGTCGGCGGCAGCTTATGCGGCTCGGTCGTCGCCAGAATGAACATCACATGGCCGGGCGGCTCCTCCAGCGTCTTCAGCAGCGCATTGAAGGCCTCCGTAGTCAGCATGTGTACTTCATCGATAATATACACTTTGCGCCGCACTTCTGTCGGCGTATATTTGACCTTATCCCTGATATCCCGTATTTCCTCGACGCCGCGATTGGAGGCCGCGTCGATCTCGATCACGTCCATGACGGAGCCGGCCGTAATCCGTTCGCATTGCGAACAGGCATTGCAAGGCTCTGTCGAAGGCCCATGCTCGCAGTTTACGGCTTTCGCCAATATTTTCGCCGCGCTGGTCTTCCCCGTTCCTCTGGGACCGCTGAACAAATACGCGTGGGATAATCGATCTTCGCGAATTGCGTTCTGCAACGTCTGTACGATATGTTGCTGCCCGACCATGTCCTTGAACGTCTGGGGACGCCAGGCCCGGTACAAAGCAAGATGTGCCATTGCTAGTCGCTCCCGTCGATGCCGTTTCACTCATTATACATCATCGCATGCAGTCGCTCCACCGCCGCGAAGATTTCTTAGTCCGTGGGGCCCTCGAAGCAAGGCAGCCATACGATAAACTGCGTACCGTTCCGATCCGAGGCCACTTCGATATTGCCCCTTAAATCATGGACAATCCTCTGACAGACGGAAAGGCCTAGCCCCGTGCCCTGCGGCTTAGTCGTAAAAAAAGGGTCGAATACCTTGTCCAGCACGTCCGCCGGAATTCCCGGCCCCGTATCCCTGAATTCCAATGCGATCTTATCCGGCTCGCAGGGACTGCTGAACTCCCGAATAATTAAATTCCCTCCCCCGTCCATCGCCTCAATGGCGTTTTTACCCAGATTCAAGAACACCTGCTTGAGCAGCTCCTTATCGGCCAAGATCGGGGACAGCCCCGGCTTCGGATAATAGAGAACTGTCACGTTATACAGCAGGGCCTCATTGCGGATCATTGGAAGAATTTCCTGCAGCACCTCCCCTATCTTCATAGAAACTTGCTTGATCTCCTTCGGTTTGCTGAGCAGCAAAAAATCGCTTACAAGATCATTTACCCTGTCCAGCTCGGAAAGCACAATTCCCACAAACTCCTGCTCCTTGTCCATGTCACGGTCAATAAGCGATTTGCTGAGCAGCTGCATGAACCCTTTGATCGCCGTTAACGGATTACGAATCTCATGGGCCGTGCCCGCCGCAATCTGTCCGATTGTCTTCAGCCGATCTGAGCGTCGGACCTCTTCCTCCAGAGCCATGCGGTGGGAGACATCCCGAAAAAGCACGAACGCCCCTGTCCCAACTCCTTTTTCCCGCAAAATTTCGCCATCGAGCATGAGCTTGTGGCTGTGCTTGCCTTGTCTCCAGATCAAAGAGCGATTACGGAATGTCTGACCTTCGAGTAAACTTCGGTCGAACGGCTGAGGCTGCAGACCGATTGCGCCAAACCATTCCTCGGCAAAGCGGTTGACTACTTCCGTCCGCTGAAGCCCGGCAAGAGAGCAGATCATTTCGCTGACTTCCACGATGCGGAAATCCGAATCCAGCAGAAGCAGCCCAATTCCCTCCATAGTCAGAAATCGGGTTACGAACTGTCGGAGATATCGCTCCCGTTCCGGGCCGTTTGGATAGCTTGAGAAGCTCTCGGCAAGCCTCGCAGGTTCGTCCATCATTTTTCTTCACCTCCGGTCAACGATCGAGCAATTGTAAATATTCGGTATGTCCTTCCAAATTCCCTCCTTTGGACCTATAACAACGGAAGGATTTATGCCAACAGAATGCAAAAACACCATGGCGTAAACGCCATGGTGCTTCGTTCGCATCTCGCGATAATGGATGATATCAGGACCGTGCACCTGACCTCGATAATTATGATCCAGCCGAATAGAGATGAGTCGCTCAAGCAGAGCTACCCTCAAGCACAAGAACTAAACCACTTACGGCTGCTTCCTTCCGGACCTGACCGGGTTCATGGCCGTCCCTCGCCGAGGACTCCGCCGTCAATACGGCACCAAATCTACCGGAACCTGCATCACAATACCTCAAGCAGGAATTCAACCTCGCTGGAGCGGATTGCGAGTTACAGGGCACCGCTACCTCCCCGTCTAGCACGGCAAAACTAAGTATAGCGAATTGGGAAGGGAAGTGCAACCTGCGAAAATTGGTTTTCTTCCCTTTCGCAAACTTATTTCATGGATTTGACATGGATCGTATATCTGGGAAAGTTGAAACGGAGTACAGTGGCCGCCTGCTGCTCCACCGTCGGGATTTCCCTTGCCGCCAGTCCGGGAGCCAGCTTGATCGTAACATAAGCGTCGGCGCCGTTGAACGTGATATTGGAATCCGCAACACCCGGCACATTCTTGATCGCCCGCTTCATTTCCCCGTTATGACTCGCATAATTCGTTACGATGTGATGCCCTGGCAGCTTAGGGTGCGTGTTGGTCATCCCGAGATAACCGTCCGGCTTGTAACTGCGCGCCTTCAAACCGTCAGCCTGGCTTCCCCCGCGGTTAACCCCGCAGCCCCCCAGAAGCAGCAGCATGACGAGAGCCGCAAGCGCCAGAATTGTCGTTTTCCGTTGCATTTGCATGAAAAAAACCTCCCTCTTTGTCCAATAGGATTAGGAAGGAGGCTTATCTCTATACGGCGAATCCGCTGGGAAAATCCAGCCTTAGATTCCGTATTTTTTCTTAAACTTGTCAACACGTCCGCCCGCGTCGATAAACTTCTGTTTACCTGTGTAGAACGGGTGGCAAGCCGAGCAAACTTCGACTTTCAGAGTCGATTTGATCGAACCTGTCTCGAAAGTGTTTCCACATGCGCAAGTCGCCGTCACCACATTGTACTTCGGATGAATGGATGGTTTCAAAGGGTTCACCTCTTTCTGCCCTGAATCAACATGCGGACCCAGAGTAAATAGACACATAACGGGATTATAGCATGTTGACTCCCCCGTGACAAGAATCAACTTCGGTCAGCACCACTTGAACAGAATGCCTTGATAATTGTCTTTGTTAAACCTCAATCCTTCATACGCACTCGGCGCATCCTCAGGAGAGAGGACATGGCTGATCAGCGGTTCGATATTCAAGCGCCTTTGTCCCATCAACTCGAAGACCACCTGGGAATTTCTCGTTAGCGAATGCTTGTTGAAGGGAGTCGGCATCACGGGATATCGCCACTCGTGCGCTCCCTTGAAAGTGATGCAGCCCCGGTCAAAGAGATGGCTGTAGTTAAGAACCTCCGTGACATTCGCATCCAGCGCCCCTCTCGGACTGCCTAGCAGAATCAGCTCGCCGAACTTCCCGATCCAAGGAAGTCCGTTTATTGCCACTTGAGGGACGCCGGTTGCTTCAATCAGAGCAGACACCCCGTCCCCGGAGGTTAGCCCCATCACCTCGTTTGCAAGATGGTCCCCGGTCCCGTCCAGCACATGGTTAACCCCGCACAGCATGGCTATCTCCCGGCGTTTCCCGGACAAATCCACGCCAATAACCTTGGCCCCCTGCAGGCCGGCCAATTGGGATGCCATGTTCCCGATCAGCCCCAGGCCCGTAACCGCTACGGAATCTCCCAGCTCGATGTTCGACACCCGAATCGCGGTGAAGGCCACCGTCGCCATACGGGCAAAAGGCACCCATGGCAACGAAATGCCTTCGGGAACCTTCAAGAACACGCCTTCCACGCTTGTCCGTTCCAGCGCAGAATGATTGCCGTAATGAAATACAAAATCTCCGAGCTCGAATCCTTCTACATCGGGACCCTTGCGCACAATCTCGCTCACAGCCGAATAGCCTGGCGTTCCAGGCATCGCAAACCAGCTCTCATTGCCGGACAAGCAAGCAAGCTCCGTACCCGGGCTAATCAGCGTATAATGCTTCTTCAGCAGCACTTCATTTCGGCCGAGCGGGCCGTCGTCGGCCAGCTTTTCTTCGGACAGCTCAACCTGCCAAGGCGCTGTGAAAGTGATCTTGCGATTATCCAAAGCCATCCTCTCCCCTCGGATCTCCCAATACCTATAGCTATTATAAAATGAAAGCGCTATATTGTCTCGACTTCGATCAATATGGGGATAAGGATGTCTAAATTTTATACTTTCTGATAGGGTCAAAAAAACAACGATATCGTCTCTGCCGCAGATCGACAGAGGGATATCGTTGTTCTTGCTTCATGCGTGCCCGGTTAGTTCGCCGGAACTGGAGGAACATGCGTATACGAGCCGATAACGACGTCGGGAAGCTCATCCCTGTAAATGTCCAGCAAGGTTTTCATGCCGTAAATTTCGCCTTGGGCAGGCGGGATCAGGGACAGATACGCATCCGGATCAATATTGAGATTACGCATCTGGATAAGCTTCAGACCGGTTCGGCGAACAAATCCGATCATCGCTTCGATCTCTTCCTCGCGATCCGTTACTCCCGGAAAAATCAAATAGTTGATCGAAGTGTATACACCCTTGTCCGCGGCGTATTTCAACGATTTTTCCACGTTCTTGAGCGTATAGCCGCGCGGCTTGTAGTAGGCGTTGTAGTGCTCGTCGAGCGCGCTGATCGTACTGACCCTCATCAGGTTTAATCCGGCATCGGTAATTGCCCGCAGATGATCGGACAGCCCCGCGTTCGTATTAATATTGATATATCCGAGGGAGGTCTGAGAGCGCACCCGCTTGATCGCCTCAATAATCGTCTTGGCTTGGGTCGAAGGTTCTCCTTCGCAGCCTTGGCCGAAGCTGATGATCGAGCTTGGCGTTTTCAGATGCTCCAGCATAATGTCGACTACCTCGTCCACTTCCGGCCTGAACTTCAGCCGGGTCTGCGGCGCGACAAAGCCGCTGTCGTCCGGCTGCTCCGAAATGCATCCGTAACAACCCGCATTGCATGAGAAAGATACGGGAACCGCGCCTTCCAAGCGTTGCAGAAACGTGTTCGAGGCCGTCAGACATTCATACTCCAGCGCGCAATGGGACAAATGCTTGTACAGCCTGTTCTCCGGATAAGCCGTGAGCAGCCGATCCACTTCCAGCTTCAGCTCGCCGCGGTCGCAATTCTCCGGATTCCACGGCTCGGGATCGTCGCTTTGAGCTGCTGCGACATAGAAGCCGCCGTCCTTCCAGACGACTGCCGTGTAGCCGAACAAAGGAAATTTCTGCTCCTTGTCCGTCTTGTAGTATCCCGGAACGTAGAAGCGAGTGAAGCCCTGAGGCAACAAGGCGCCGACAGCCTGGTAGTTACCGGGAAGCAGCTTCATTTCGCCGCTGTCGGGATTCATGCCGATCGGCCGAGTGTGCGGCAGGCCCACCAAGGTGGCGCCGGCCGGCAACGGAATGAGCTCTTCTTCCAGAAGCTCCACAAGGTCATTGCCGCTGCGGGCGACGGCGAACAGCTCGGAATGATCGAATACGTTGCCTTGTTCGTCTGCGTATACCAGATGCATGTCATGCCCTCCTTCGAGACATCAGTTGCTGCTTCGAGGAGGACGGCGATTGCCGCCGGAGCTTGAAGACGGGCTAGGCGTGCTAGGCCCTGCATTGATGTCCAGCATATCCAGAAACTCTTGATTGGTTTTCGTGTTGGCCAGCTTCTTCAAGAAGCCCTCAACATACTCCATGGAGTCGTTCATGCTCTTGCGGATCGCCCACAGTTTGTCGAGAGCTTCCTTGTCCAGCAGCAGCTCTTCCCGCCGCGTGCCCGAACGCCGGATATCGAGTGCCGGGAAGATTCTGCGCTCCGAAAGCTTGCGATCCAGATGAAGCTCCATGTTCCCCGTACCCTTGAACTCTTCGTAAATAATGTCGTCCATGCGCGAGCCCGTCTCTACAAGGGCAGTGGCCAGAATCGTCAGACTGCCGCCCTCTTCAATGTTCCGGGCCGATCCGAAGAAACGCTTCGGTCGATGGAACGAGGCAGGATCGATACCGCCGGACAACGTGCGTCCCGAAGGGGGAACGACAAGATTGTATGCCCTCGCGAGCCGCGTGATGCTATCTAACAGAATGACCACGTCCCGCTTGTGCTCCACCAGACGCAACGCCCGTTCCAGCACCAGCTCCGCGACTTTAATATGATTCTCCGGCACCTCGTCGAACGTCGAGGCGATTACCTCGCCCTTGACCGATCGCTGCATATCGGTAACCTCTTCCGGACGCTCGTCGATCAGCAGCACGAACAGATCGATGTCCGGGTGATTGGCCGCGATGCTGTTGGCGATTTCCTTGAGCAAGAGCGTCTTTCCCGCCTTAGGCTGCGCGACGATCAAGCCGCGTTGACCCAAACCGACGGGAGCTACGAGATCCATAATGCGAGTGGACAAGTGGGTGGGAGACGTTTCGAGCTTGATTTTCTTCTGCGGGTACAGCGGGGTAAGAGCGGGAAAATGGAGACGTTCAGCGGCGGCTTCAGGCGTTACGCCGTTGACGGCGTTGACTTGCAGAAGCCCGAAATAACGCTCGCTCTCCTTGGGCGCCCTGCACTTGCCGGACACCAGATCGCCCGTACGCAAGTCGAACTTGCGAATCTGCGACGCCGAGATGTAGATATCCTCCGCGCTCGGCAAGTAGTTGATCGGCCGCAAGAAGCCGAAGCCTTCGGGCAGAACCTCCAGCACGCCTTCCATGAACATCAGGCCGCTTCTCTCCGCTTGCGCGCGCAGAATCGCAATAATTAATTCCTTTTTCTTCATTTGAGCGTAATTGTTGATTTGGTGCTGCTTCGCAAGCTTATACAGCTCAGTCAGCTTCAAGCCCTCCAAATCGCTCATCATCAAATCGGTCAATGGAATCCCCACTTTATTCAAATATCAACAGATAACAAGTTAACCCTGCCGCCACACTTCCGCTCCCAGGTTGCTGAGCTGCGTAACCAAACGCTCATATCCGCGATCGATGTATTCGACCCCGCTGATCTCCGTAGTGCCTTCCTCCACGGTCAGCGCCGCCACGACAAGCGCGGCTCCGGCGCGAAGATCGGCCGCCCTCACCTTGGCCGCATTCAGGGGTCCGCCCTCGATAATCGCGGAGCGGCCTTCGACCCGGATTTGCGCCCCCATGCGCGCCAGCTCGGGAACATGCTTGAATCGGTTGTTGTACACATAATCGGACAAGACGCTGACGCCCCTCGCTTGAGTGAGCAAGCTAGTCATCGGAGACTGCAGATCGGTTGCAAAGCCCGGATATACCAAAGCCTTGACGTCAACCGCCTCGTAGAGAGACTGTCCGACTACGCGGATCGACTCGTCCATCTCGTATACATGCACGCCCATCTCCTGCAGCTTTGCGGTCATGGCTTCAAGATGTTTTGGAATTATATTATCGATAAGGACGTCGCCGCGTGTTGCCGCGGCGGCTATCATGTATGTTCCAGCTTGGATGCGATCGGGAATAATCGAATGTCGGCAGCCGTGCATTTCTTGGACGCCTTCGATTCTAATCGTTTCGGTTCCGGCCCCTTTGATCTTGGCGCCCATGGCATTAAGCAAGGTTGCCACATCTATGATCTCCGGCTCCTTCGCCGCATTCTCGATCAAGGTCAGGCCTTTGGCCCTGGAGGCCGCCAGCATAATGTTAATCGTCGCCCCAACGCTTGCGACATCCAGATAAATCTTGGCTCCTCTTAATTCCTTGGCCCGGATTCGAATGGAGCCGTGATCGTTGGTCACTTCCGCTCCGAGCGCTTCGAAGCCCTTAATATGCTGATCGATTGGACGAGGCTCGAAATTACAGCCTCCCGGCAGACCGATCGTCGCTTCTCCGAATCTTCCCAACAAGGCGCCCATCAAGTAATAAGATGCCCTTAATAATTTGACTCGTCCATTCGGCATCGGAACCGATGCCATCGCGGACGGATCTATGGTCATGGTGTCGTCCTGCCAGGAGACCTTGCCTCCTAGCTCTTCCAGTAATTCGGCGTATACCGCCACGTCGCTAAGCTGAGGAAGGTTGTCCAGCCTCACTTCCGACTCTGCCAATATTGCTGCGGGAATGAGGGCGACCGCGCTGTTCTTCGCGCCGCTGATTCCGACCGTGCCTCTTAGCGGCCGGCCTCCCCGGACCATCAATTTATCCATGAATGCCGTCTTCCTCCCCAAGTTGTCGCCGACCGAAATCCTCGGCACATGAAGGAACGGGAAAACGCCTGATGACGTTTTCCCGCGTAAATACCCTAATGAGTTGGCTATAGAAATTAAGCTTTGTTGCTGCTTCCGAACAGGCGGATTTTCTCTTGAACGACCGCTTTCATTGCATTGCGGGCAGGCGTCAAGTATTTGCGAGGGTCGATTACGTTCGCGTCCTTGCCCAGAACCTCGCGAATGGCAGCCGTACAAGCGACTTGGTTCTCCGTGTTGACGTTGATCTTGCCAGCGCCGGACAGGATGGCTTCGCGGATCATTTCGTCCGGAACGCCGGAACCGCCGTGAAGAACGATCGGAACCGGAATCTTGGCCACGACTTCTTTGATGATATCGTAGTGGATTTTCACTTCGCCCTTGTACATGCCGTGAGCTGTACCTACTGCGATAGCCAAGCAATCCACGCCCGTTTCCTCGTAGAAACGGATAGCTTCTTCCGGCTTAGCCAGAGACGCGTCTTCTTCGTCCACGCTCAGATCGTCTTCGACTCCGCCGATGGTTCCAAGCTCGCCTTCTACGGATACGCCCATCGCATGTGCGGCTTTAACGACTTCTTTAGTCAAGCGGATGTTATCCTCGAAAGAGTGGTGCGAGCCGTCGAACATAACGGAGGAGAAGCCTGCGCGAATACATTTCATGGCAATATCGAAGTTGCTGCCGTGGTCGAGGTGCAACGCGATCGGCAAGCCGGACTTCTCGGCAGCCGCTTTCGCAATCGCTACCGTGTATTCCATTCCCATGTACTTCAGCGCGCCTTCGCTGACACCGAAAATGAACGGGGAATTTTCTTCCATGGCCGCTTCGGTAATCGCTTGGGCAAATTCAAGATTGTTCATGTTGAACTGACCGACAGCGTACTTCCCTGCTTTGGCTTGAGGCAAAAACTCGGACATCGATACTAATGGCATGTGTACAATTCCTCCTGCGATTCATTCGTATTCTCACGTATCGTACATACTGCGCTATTATAACACAAAATAACTTTACGAAGTAAATCAAACTCGCGTTTCCAGCGAATTCCCTCGCTAAAGCGCTTACTCTCCCTTAAGATCCCGTGGCGAATTGGGAGGACGAGCTTTGCCCTAGCTGCATATTGACCGCCAGCCTCATCTCATCGATGTCGAAGGGCTTCGTAAAGTGCATCAGAGCGCCCAGATCGGTCGCTTCCTTGATCATATCCAACTCGCCGTACGCAGTCATCATAATGACCTTGATTTCCTTGTCGTACTCTTTGATCTGCTTCAGAATTTCCAACCCGTCCATTCCCGGAATCTTCATATCCAACAAGACGAGATCAGGGCGATTCGTGCGTACGATATCCAAAGCAATCCTTCCGTTCGGAGCCTGGAAAGTTTCGTAGCCCTCTGTCGCGAAAACCTCCAGCAACAATATACGGATTCCGACTTGATCATCCACGATCAGCAATTTCTTCTTGGTCAAGAGCTCATCCCCCCGAATCACTATTCTAGCCTTATTCGTGAAGCGAAGCGTAAATTCCTCCTGTTTCCATGTAAAAATATGTTGTTTGCCCGAATTCCCATAAAATAAAACGACCGCCCCGGCAGAAGCCGAGACGGTCGGACCCGTTACGCTTCGGCGCGTTGAAGCGCCGCTTTCACAAACTCGCGGAACAAAGGCTGCGGGCGGTTCGGACGGGAGGTGAATTCGGGATGGAATTGCACCGCCAAAAACCAAGGGTGGCTCGGCAGCTCGATCATCTCGACCAAGCGTCCGTCCGGCGAAGTGCCGGAAATGCGCAAGCCCGCGGACTCGATACGCTCCCGATACTCGTTGTTGAATTCGTAGCGATGGCGATGGCGCTCGTAGACCAGCTCGTCTCCGTAGCACTGATTCGCCAGGCTTCCCGGAATCAGCTTGCAGGGATACAAACCAAGACGCATCGTTCCGCCCAGATCCTCGATGTCCTTCTGCTCGGGCAGCAGATCGATAACCGGATAAGAAGTTGCCGGGTGAATCTCTGAGCTGTTCGCCCCGTGCATGCCGGCCATGTTGCGGGCATACTCCACGACTGCGACCTGCATTCCCAGACAGATCCCGAAGAATGGCGTACCGCTCTCGCGGGCATACCGGATCGCCGTAATTTTGCCTTCGATCCCCCGGTCGCCGAAGCCGCCCGGAACCAGAATGCCGTGAACGCCGCCCAACTGCTCGTCCACATTGTCAGGCGTAATTTCTTCCGCATTGACCCAGCGAATCTTCACTTCCGCATCGGCGTCGAAGCCAGCGTGACTAAGCGATTCGACAATGCTCAGATATGCATCGTGAAGAGCGACGTATTTGCCGACGATGGCGATCTCCGTCGTTTTCTTCAGAGATTTCACGCGGGAAACAAGCGCCTCCCACTCCGTCATGTCCGGCTCTCCCGCAGTCAGGTTCAAATGCTTGACCACATAGTCGTCAAGCCCTTGCTCGCGGAGGTTAAGCGGAACCTCGTACAGGGTGGAAGCATCGCGGCATTCGATCACCGCGCTTCCGTCGATATCGCACAAGGAAGCGATCTTGCGCTTCAAATCCTCGGCCAACGGATGCTCCGTACGGCAGACGATGACATTCGGTTGAATGCCGATGCTGCGCAATTCCTTCACGCTGTGCTGGGTCGGCTTGGTTTTGACCTCGCCTGCCGCTTTGATATAGGGGATAAGGGTAACATGGATATACATGACGTTATCCCGACCGATGTCGCTCTTGATCTGGCGAATCGCTTCGAGGAACGGCAAGCTTTCGATATCTCCGACCGTGCCGCCGATCTCCGTGATGACAACGTCCGATCCCGCTTCCTTGCCGGCGCGGAAGACGCGATCCTTAATCTCGTTCGTAATATGCGGAATTACCTGTACCGTGCCGCCAAGATACTCTCCCCGGCGCTCCTTGCTGATAACCGTCGAATAAATCTTGCCTGTCGTCACATTGCTGTTCTTCGATAGATTAATATCGATAAACCGTTCGTAGTGTCCCAGGTCCAGGTCCGTCTCCGCTCCGTCATCCGTTACGAATACCTCGCCGTGCTGATAGGGGCTCATTGTGCCCGGATCGACGTTGATATACGGATCGAACTTTTGAATGGTCACCTTCAGCCCGCGATTTTTCAGCAACCTGCCGAGCGAAGCGGCGGTGATGCCTTTCCCGAGCGAGGATACGACGCCTCCCGTTACGAAAATATATTTGGTCACCCTGTACGAAACCTCCCGCTGCATGCCTTTGCGGCATCCTCATTATCTTTGCCAGACTTACGTTTCCCCTTGCAACAACGGGAAAAAAACAAAAAAGTGACACCCAATAAATTGGGGGCACTTTGCTATTTCCTGCTCTATGGAAAACCGTACTTCTAAAGCCCAAGCATAAGTTTACCGTCTCGAATGGGCGGTGTCAAGCACAAACGGCCTTGCCGTCCCGAAGGGGGCAAAGCCGTCTGCAAAGCGCGTCGGACGCGCCCAAAATCACTTCTCTTCGTCCTCGTCGTCGAAGTCGTCGTCCGAACTGTCTTCGCCGTCCTCGTCGAAACCGTCCTCATCGTCCGTTTCGAGCTCCTCATCTATCTCGGAGTCCTCGTCGTCTTCAAGCATGACTTCTTCATCCGCCTCGGCAGCTTCCTCGCCCTCTTCGAAGACTTCCTCGCTGTCCTCGTCGAAGAGATCGTAGCTCTCGTCGTCCGTCGCTACCGCCTCGTCTTCCTCGCCGTACAGATCGTCATCGTCCTCATCGTCGTCGTCGTTGATGATGCGAGGACGTTTGGCCCCGCCGTTCATCTGATCGTCGGAACGTTCAACCGGGTACCACCGTTTCAGCCCCCACACGTTGCCGCCGACACACGCGAAGCGGCCGTCGATGTTAATCTCGGTGTACAATTGCGCTATGACATCCGTGACTTGCTCCTGCGACAATCCGCGCATCTTGGCAATCTCCATCATGAGATCGCGGTAATAGAACGGCGTATTCGCAGTCTTCAACAATTCGTAAGCCAGATCAACCATCGGCATCTCGCGAATTTTCTCGGAGTCGATTTTCAGCACGTAACTGGCACCCACGTGGCTTCCACCTCTCTGTATGTGAACCGGTCATTAACCTTCACCTTGTATTTATCAACCTATAGTAAACAGCATTTCGTATCAAATTGCAAGTCTCTGGAAGACCTCTATTTTTGAATTTGCCTGCACACACGAAAAAGCGAAGGCGTGTCCCCGGCGGACGGCGCCTTCGCTTTTCGACTGTATCCTTCCCGGCCGCTCCGCGGGCGGAGGAACCGGCATGACCAAGAGCCTCACCGGGAAACTCTCCATTCATCCTATGTCGCCGACCGGAAATTGACACGGAACGACGCCTATTTCCACGCAAAAATGCCACATTCCCAAGCTTTTGTCGTTCAGGTCTCATACAGTAGAGGACACGGCGGGAAAGCACGGCGAAGCGCATCGTCTGCTCCTGCACGATCGCCCGGGAGGGAAGGCGCATTGGACGAACATGAAGTCGTGGAGGATGTCCACGGATTCAACGGCTTGCCGACCGCACAGAAGCGCAGGAGCATTCTCCGTTTCCTCGACCGTCGCGATTACAGCCGATTCCTGAAGGACCTGCAGTCCAGACGTCTTCGCGGCGCGGAGGCTCTGGATGTTCGAAGCTTGGGACTGATTCAATCGATCTCCTGTCCTGCCGATCGGATATGCCTGCCCCCCGCGTTGCAGGGCAGAGTCGTCTGGGAAGAGGATGTCCCCGTCGCGATCCACGCGCTGCCCAAAGGCGCCATCGTTAAGGAGAAGGGCATCCCCTGGGGCGTTCGCCACATCCAGGCCTCCCGGGCGTGGAGCAAAACGACCGGCTTCGGAGTCCGAATCGGAGTCATCGACACCGGCGTAGATTACATGCATCCCGATCTGCGGCATTCCCTGGAGCGCGGCATTAATCTGCTGAACAGAATGGCGCCGCCTCAAGACGACAACGGACATGGCACCCATATCGCCGGGACGATCGCCGCAGCCAACGAGCTTCAAGGCATGATCGGGGTTGCCCCCCGTTCGACGATCTATCCGGTTAAAGCATTCGACCACAACGGCACCGCTTACGTCTCGGACATTATTCTCGGAATTGAATGGTGCGTGCGCAATCAGATTCACATCGTCAACATGAGCTTCGGAATGAAGACGAAAAGCCGGGCGCTGCTGTCCGCCGTCAATAGCGCTTTCCGTTCGGGCGTATTAATCGTCGCCTCCTCCGGCAATGACGGGAGAACCGGAGAAATCGATTACCCCGCGGGCTTTAGCAACACGGTTGCCGTCGGCGCTTCGACCCGTGCCGGTCGCATCGCCAAGTTCACCAACCGCAGCGGATTAATCGATATTTACGCCCCCGGCGACCGCATCATGTCTTCCTGGCTTAGAGGCAAACATCGCGAGATGAGCGGAACCTCTATGGCCACTTCGCACGTAACCGGAGCGACCGCTTTGCTTCTGGCGCTGAAGCCCCACCTCTCGCCGGCGCAGCTCAAGAGCGTGCTCAAGTCGTCCACCAGCCCGTTAAGAACAAGCAAAGCCCCCCGGTCGGCCGGGGAGCTTAACGTAGTTCGGATGATAAAATTGGCTGAACAGCTATGAACGTTACATTCTGTCCGGCGCAGAGACGCCCACGAGCGAGAGCGCGTTGGCAATCGTGATCCGAATCGCGGCCAACAGCTGCAAGCGCGCCTGACTCTGCTCCGCGTCTTCCGTAATGACGCGTTCCGCTTTGTAGTAGCTGTGGAATTGGGAAGCCAATTCATACACGTAACGAATAATCGTATGCGGCGCATAGATTCTCGCCGATTCGACGATCGTCTCGGGCAGCTCTCCGATTTTCCGCAAGAGATCCAGCTCTTGCTCGGTTGTCAGCTTGCCGATATCGCTGTTCTGCCAAGGCTGAATGACGATGCCTTGCTCTTCCGCTTGACGGAAAATGCTGCAAATTCGCGCATGTGCGTACTGCACGTAGAAAACCGGGTTTTCGTTCGATTTCGAAACGGCCAGATCCATGTCGAAATCGAGATGGGAATCCATGCCCCTCATCGTGAAGAAGTAGCGGATTGCATCAACGCCAACCTCATCCATCAGGTCCTCCATCGTGATGGCCTTGCCGGTACGCTTGGACATCTTCACCTTCTCCCCGTTCTGGAAGAGGCTGACCATCTGGGCGATCAGGACCGTAAGCTTCTCGGGATCGTTGCCCAAGGCCGCCATCGCAGCCTTCATCCGGGGAATGTAGCCATGGTGATCCGCTCCCCAAATATTGATAAGCTGATCGAAGCCCCGCTTGTACTTGTCCATGTGATAGGCTGCATCCGGCGTCAAATAGGTATAGCTGCCGTCATTCTTGACGAGAACGCGATCCTTGTCGTCTCCGAAATTCATCGAAGACAGCCACACCGCGCCCTCTTGGTCGTATACTTGACCCTGGGCCCGCAGCGCCTCCAGCGCCTCAACGACCTTGCCGGTCTCATATAAGGAAGTCTCGCTGTACCAGTTGTCGAAGCTCACCCCGAAGCGAGCCAGATCCCGCTTGATCTTGGCCAGCTCCTTGTCGAGTCCGTAGCGGCGAAAGAAAGCGAACCGCTCGTCGTCCGGCAAAGCCAGCAGCCGATCTCCCTCTTCCTCCGCCAGCGTTTTGGCGAAGCCGACGATATCTTCTCCGTAATATCCGTCCTCAGGCATCTCCGCCGCCTGCCCCAAAGCCTGGCGATAACGCGCCTCGAGCGACCTCGCGAGGTTGTTCACTTGATTGCCGGCATCGTTAATATAGTATTCCCGTTCGACCTCATATCCCGCAGCCGACAGCACGTTGCACAGCGCGTCTCCTACCGCCGCGCCGCGGGCGTGGCCCAGATGCAGGCTGCCGGTCGGATTCGCGCTGACGAACTCGACCTGAATTCTTTTCCCTTGTCCCACAGTCGCTTGTCCGTATTTATCCCCTTGGCTCAGAACCTCGCCAATGACGGGATAAAGATAGCTTCTGTCCAGGCGGAAGTTGATAAAGCCCGGCCCGGCAATCTCCGCACTCTGAATGGACGCGCGGCCCGGCTCCAGCTTGGCGATGATCGCTTCCGCAATCTGCCTCGGGTTCTTCTTCGCCAGCTTCGTCAGCTGCATCGCCAGATTGGTCGCCAAGTCCCCGTGGGACTTGTCCTTCGGCACCTCTAATACGATCGACGGCAATTGCTCCTTCGACGTGACTAACCCAGCCTCCAGCGCCGCCTCGGCAAGCGCTTGTTTAACGGATTCCTGTAACTGCTCCAATACACCCATCTTGCTTATTCCCCCTGAATATCGAGCCGGATGCGAAAGCTTCCGGACTCCTGATCTTGCACACGCAAGTCGTAAGCCCATTCAATATGGCCGCCGCTCTCCGACAGCTCGCTGTCCAAGCGGGTTGTGAAGGCTTGTATGGCATGAGCTCCAAAAGGAGTCTCCATGTGGCCAGTCACCCATACATCCCGTCTGAAAATCTGTTCGAAGAAGAGCGAGCCTCGTCGTCTCACTTGCAGCTCGCCGTCGCGGACAAACAACGTATTGAGCGTTTCCACGCCATTCTCATCGGGCTGATCCAGGTAAGTAAGCGCCCAACCCGTCGTCTGACGAAACAACGCGCCCTTCAGCGTTGCCCGCTGCGGGTCGCCGTCCTGCTGTCCGCCTTGGAACTGGATCTTCACGTTCCGCTTTTTCGGCATGACGCTTCCCTCTTTCCCTTTACTCTTGTTATTACTATATACAGATAGCCACGTCAATTCAAATGGGATTTCTGAAAAGGAATAAGCCGACCGGCCTAGTTGCGGCGGTCGGCGTTCGACAATATGGACAGACCCTATCTTCTCTTCGCTTCTCGAAGCCGGAATTGACCGACGAGTTGCTGCATAAAGCCCGTAATCGCCTCTACGTTGCCGGAGGTATGCCGCACCTTCACGATGTCGGCCAACAGCTCCTGAACCTGGCCCTCTACTTCCTTGGAGATCGCGCGGTTCTCGATGCTGACTTCCGCCACCTTCTCCATAAGGGCAACAACCTCGTCTACGACTTGAGTCTTGCGCGTATCGTCCGCCTTCGCATCTCCGAGCGTCTCCGTTGCCGCCGCAACCAGCTCCGTCCCCTCATGCACGACCTTCGTGCCTTCATCGATGGAATCGTATGCTCCCTGGGCCTGAAGAGAGATTTTCTCGACGAAGCCGTGCACCTCTTGCGTCGATTGACGAGTCAGATCGGCCAGCTTGCGAATTTCGTTGGCTACGACCGCAAACCCCCTGCCATGCTCGCCGACGCGCGCGGCTTCTATTGAAGCATTCAGCGCAAGCAGATTCGTCTGGGCCGAAATTTCCTCGATCACGTTCAGCACGCCGCGAATTTCGTTGGCCGTATCCAGAAAAATCCGAATCGTCTTGTTCGTGTCCGCAACGCGAAGAGAAATTTCCGACATCTTGTCGCCGATTCGGCCAACCTCTCCCTGAGCGACCGTAATCTGTCTGGAGGCCTTCTCCTCCAGCTCGTGGAGCGTCTTGCGCATTTCGTCCGTCACGACTTTGGCCTCGTCGATGTCCTTGAGCTGACGCCGGAGACTGCGAAGCATATCATGGACCTTGCCGCTGACCCGTTCCGTCGATGAAGCCGTCGTCGAGGTCGAATCCTTCATCAGTTGCTGGCTGGCCGACACGTCTCCCGCCGCCAGCCTGACCTTCAGCATCACGCCCTCAAGCGAATCGATCATGTTATTGATCCATTTGGCCAGCTCGCGCGATTCGTCGTTATCGAACTCCTTCGTATCCAGCCGCTGCGTCAAGTCCCCCTTGCCCTCTGCGTTGATGCGGATGAAGCGGTTGATCTTGCGAACCGGATCGACGATCCTGCCTGTCGTGCGCCGATGAACGGAGCCTACGACGAACAAGCCGAATAGAAGATTAAACGCCAACGCGCTCAGGGCGATCAGCAGCGGCGACAGCTGCCGAGCGACAAGATACAGCAATACCGCCGTCGCAATGGCGAAGCCTCCGACAAGCAGACTGTGCGGCTTCAGCTGTCGATAGGCGATTCCCCGAATCCGGTAAACCTCCTCCAGATCGCCTTCGCACATCATCCCCCACACATCCGGGCAATGCGGCAGCTGGAAGGTGACTCCTTTGCCAATGACCGGGATATGGCGATAATCGGAGTAGCCGGGAAACTCGACGAACAGATTGCTTCCGTTCTTAATCGTATTCGCGACCCCTGGATGTAGCTGCCCCGTAGCCGGATCCGTGAATCTTAGCTCAAGCTCCGTATGCTCCTTGACCGTAACCGTGCCCCAATCGGTCATGACGCCATCCTTCAGGTTCTCTCCGTGGGTAAACGTCCGATCCTCGAAGCGGCTGCGAGAGAGAGCCGTCCCTAGCTCAACGTGGCGATTAAGAATAGGCTTGGCCATAAAAATGTAGTTGTCGCCGGAGTCCGGGTATACATGCCCCGACTCCCGTTGAATCAAGTCTCCGATAACGTCGTTGGGAACCCTCGCGCACACCGCCCCCGCCCAAATGCCGTTCTTCAGGAGCGGCTGGATAAACAACAGCGTCATTTTGTCATGAAACGGGGAAGAGCGGGGGCCGGCATCCAGCGTCATCGGATCGCCGTAGGGTCCGAACAGACATCTGCGGCATTCGCCGTTCTCCCCGCGAGAATAGCCCAATCCGGCCGACAGCAGCGAGCCGTCTCCGTACTCGCGGCCCAGGTGCGGCGAATGCGTCGAATGGCTGACGGTGCCCGAAGCATCCAGAATGAAGATTTCGGTCAAATCGGAAGCCCTCGCGTATGTCGCGGCAAGGAGCCGATTCCACGAATCCGCAATCTGCTCGCCCCCCGCCTTTCCGGCATGGGTCGCCGTCTCCTCCACAGACGCCAATTGCTCTTGCAGCCGGTCGAGATGACGCCAGCAGTCGCTTGTCCAATCCTTCAGCACCTGCACGCGAGTTTCTGCAATTCCTTCAAAGATGTCCTCCACATCTTGCTTCAATTGCGCGTTTAACCGATAAGACCACCACAAAGGCAACCCTTGCTTCCAGCCGAGCCATCCGAACATAAGCTCCACCCCATGTCTTAAGTCTTCTTTCTATGGCAGCTATTGTAACACAGGTTTTGCAATATGAAAGCCGGAATTTGCAAATTCTCCTGAATTTTCGACTGTTTTGGATATGTTTTTTTACATATTGAACACAAAACCGGGAAGAAGGTGCGATTCCCTGAAGATATTTTGCGTGAATTCATAAATTAACTTACTCCAGCGGAATAGTATGTTTAAAACATTGATCGGCCGCCCAGCTCAAAAAGCCCCCGAACGCCGCAGCAGTTCGGGGGCTTGCCTATTTTAAAGAAGGAAAGGCTTATTTGACGAAGCCCAGCAGCATCTCGCGAATCATCTTGGAAGCGACGATCGGCGTCATTTCCGTCGGATCGTAGATAGGAGCCACCTCGACCAGATCGAATCCGACGACGTTTACGCCGGAACGCGCAATGGCGTGAATCGCTTCAAGCAATTCCTTCGTCGTAATCCCTCCCGCCTCCGTCGTTCCGGTGCCCGGCGCAGCGGAAGGATCGAGCACGTCAATGTCAATAGTGACATAGACCGGCCTGCCGGCCAATGAGGGAAGCTCTTGCTTCAGCGGCTCGGCAACTTCGAACGGATGGAAATGGATGCCCGATTGCTGGGCATAGGTCCAATCCTCCTTGGAGCCGGAGCGAATTCCGAATTGATAGATGTTAGACGGCCCCATCAGCTCCGCCGCTTTGCGAAGCGGCGTGGAGTGCGACAAAGGCTCTCCCTCGTATTCCTCGCGCAGATCGGTATGCGCATCGAAATGCAGGATAGCCAGATCGGGATATTTCTTGTAAACCTCCTGAATCACCGGCCAGCTGACAAGATGCTCGCCGCCGAGTCCGACCGGAATTTTACCGTCGGCCAGCACTCCGCGCACGAACTCGGCAATGATGTCCAAGCTCTTGGCGGCATTCCCGAAAGGCAGAAGCAAATCTCCTGCGTCGAAATACGCCAGATCTACAATGCTGCGATCCAGATAAGGGCTGTATTCTTCCAATCCGACAGAAGCTTCGCGAATTCTGCCCGGACCGAAACGGGAGCCGGGACGGAAGGATACCGTATAATCCATCGGCATGCCGTAGATGACGGCCCGGGAAGCCTCGTAATCGTCCGAACTGCAAATAAAAACATTACCAGAGTAGGCTTGGTTTAATCGCATGGTCAATCTCCTTAGAAAGTCATAATCGCACGGGCGGTCATTCCCCAATGCCCGGGACGCGGGCTCGGCGCAAGGCCGAAGAGGGCTTACTTCGTCAGATCCTCGACGAATTTAGGCAGCGCAAAGGCAGCCTTATGGAGGCGCGGCGTATAGTATTTGGTATCGAGCTCCGGAATGCCGCTCTCGTCGACAGCCAGCGGATCATGCTTTTTGCTGCCCATCGTGAACGTCCATAGACCGCTCGGGTAGGTCGGGATATTCGCAACATAGACGCGGACGATGCTGAACACTTCCTTCACGTCGCGGTTGACGCTTTGAATGAGATCGGCCTTGAACCAGGGATTGTCCGTCTGGGCGACGAAAATGCCGTCCTCCTTCAACGCGTCATGGATTCCTTGATAGAAGCCTTTGGTGAACAGGTTTACCGCCGGGCCGACCGGCTCCGTGGAATCCACCATGATGACGTCGTATGTATTCTTGTGGTCATGGATGTGCATATAGCCATCGTTCACAATGACTTCTACTCGCGGATCGTCCAGCTTACCGGCAATGGTAGGAAGGTACTTCTTCGAGTACTCGATGACTTTGCCGTCGATGTCGACGAGCACGGCCTTCTTAACCTTCGAGTGCTTCAGCACCTCGCGAATGACCCCACCGTCTCCTCCGCCGACGACGAGGACATTTTCCGGATTCGGGTGGGTAAACAGCGCAGGATGGGCGACCATCTCGTGATAGACGAATTCGTCCTTCTCGGTGGTCATGACCATGCCGTCCAGCACCAGCATGTTGCCGTATTCCTCGGTTTCGATCATGGCAAGCTCTTGAAAGTCCGTCTGCTCGTGCACCATCGTTTGTTTGATTTTCATCGTTATGCCGAAATTGTCGGTTTGTTTTTCCGTGTACCACAGCTCCATGGACGACATCTGAATCCCCGCTTTCCTCTAGACAGAATGTTGCCTCTTATTGTACCAAACTAGATGTATTATATAAAATCAGCGCCAAAAAGCAATGACTCGAAGAGGAATTTAATTGCAGGTTTACAAATGCGCTCGCCCAAACGGAATAGCCTCCTCTCTCCTACTCCATACTAATTGAGTCAACTATTTCCGCGACGCATCGGAGGCCTTATCATGAATCGTCAACAGAACGAACGCAAAGCCGTTTCGGAAACAGGCTCCAGATGGGGCAAGCTGCGCCGCAGAATCGGCTGGCTGACGCTGGCCTCCCTTCTCTTGCTCGCCTTAAGCGGATTGCTGCTGCTTCGTTACGCCCCGCTTCCCGCAGGAGCGTCCCTGCAAGCGACGCAGATTCTCGATGCCAACGGCCAAACGATAGCCAGTCTGCAGCGAGGCGTCAACCGCTCTGTCGCCAAGCTCAAGGATCTCTCCCCGTGGTTGATCAAAGCCACGCTGGCCGTGGAGGATCGGCGCTTCTACGACCATGCCGGCGTCGACTGGCGCGGTCTTGCCCGAGCCGCGTGGGTGGATCTTCGGCACATGTCCAAGGAGCAAGGGGCAAGCACGTTGACCCAGCAGCTCGCCCGCAACCTCTACCTTTCCCATGAACGAACATGGACACGCAAGCTCAAGGAAGCCTGGTACGCCGCCAGACTGGAGCAGAAATATTCCAAAGACGAGATACTGGAGCTCTATCTGAATCAAATCTACTACGGCCATGGAGCTTACGGCGCGGAAGCGGCCGCCAAGCTGTATTTCAACAAGCCTGCCAAGGAGCTGACAATCGCAGAAAGCGCCCTGCTGGCCGGCATTCCCAAGGGCCCCCGCTACTATTCCCCGCACCTGAATCCCGAAGGCTCCCGATCCAGACAGCGGAAAGTATTGCAGGCTATGCTGGAGACGGGGCAATTGACGGCAGCGCAGGCGGCCAGCGCCGCGCGAACGGAAGTTCACGTGCGCCCCCTTCCCGAAGAGGAGGAGCGCGCCGCCCCCTATTTCGCCGACTATGTCAAAAAAGTCGCCATCGAGGAGCTCGGCATCGAGGAGAGGCTGATGAACGAAGGCGGACTGACGATCCGGACGACGCTCGACCTGCGCGTTCAGCAATTGGCCGAAGCGGCCGTCAAGCAAGGACTTCAAGGCGGCAACGCAGAGCTGCAGACGGCACTTATCGCCGTCGATCCCCGAAACGGCTACATTAAGGCCATGGTCGGCGGACGGAATTATCGCCGCAACCAATTCAACCGGGTGTTCGCAAGCACCCGGCAGCCCGGCTCGTCCTTCAAGCCGATCGTGTATGCGTCAGCGCTGGAGAAGCGAACCATCACCTCTGCGACCCGGTTCCGCAGCGAGCCGACCCTGTTTTATTTCGACCATGATCGTCAAATCTATCGTCCCAACAATTATAACGGTCATTATTTCCGCGACGAGATCGGCTTGAGGCAGGCGATCGCCTCCTCCGACAACATCTATGCCGTTCACACCCTGATGGAGGTCGGCCCCGAAGCCGTCATCTCGATGGCCCGGCGCCTCGGCATCACATCGTCGTTCAAAGCCGTCCCCTCGCTTGCGCTCGGAACGTTCCCCGTGAGCCCTTATCAGATGACATACGCCTTTTCGGCGTTCGCGAACGAGGGCAAACGGCCAGCGCCTACCGCCATTATGCGAATCGAGAATCGCAGAGGAGAAGTCTTATACGCCAGCCATCCGCGCCAAGCGCAAGTCGTCACCCCCGCGCTGGCTTATTTGACGACCAATCTGCTGGAAAGCGTGTTCGACAGAGGCGGCACGGCCAGACGCGTATCGAAAATGCTCAAGCGCCCCGTAGCCGGCAAAACCGGCACGACAGATTCCGACGCCTGGTTCGTCGGGTATACGCCAGAGCTGGCAACGACCGTATGGGTCGGCTATGATCGCGGTCGATCTATTACCTCCAGCGAAGCCCATCGCGCCGCGCCGATCTTCGCCCGGTTTACGGAAGCCGCGCTGGCGGATCGCCCCCCGAGCCCCTTTCCGGTTCCGGACGGCATTGCCAGTGCCTATATCGACCCGATCACCGGACTGCTCGCTTCCCCGGTTTGCCCCGGCGAAGGAAAATTGGAGGTATTCCTGCAAGGGACGGAGCCGATGCGATCATGCGAGCCATTGGGACCCCTTGCCGGGGAAAAGCCCGCCGAACAATCCCCTCATCTGCCGTGGTGGCGGAAGCTTGGAGGCTGGTGGCGATAGCCAGCCTCGGCACATGTACAGGCACGAACGAGAAGGACAATGGAGCGGTTGGCGAACCGAGATGTCCTTGTGCTGAGATCAGGTCACCATGAGCCAGAAGACATTGAGAAGAGCGGAATTGAAGAAGGTTGTCGTGGTGGAGAAGATCATGAGTGGACATAGGCCGAATGCGGAAGGAGCAGCCGACTCGGCCCGAGCGAGTATGTGTCGGGAAAACATTAATTCCTCAGAGTCAGAGTTTGCACGGAGCAGTGAGGAGCAGAGTAGTTCTGCAAAGTGGAACTAACGGCCAGCACCGAGCAGGTGAGGAGCAGAATAGTGCTGCAAAGTCGAACTGACGGCCAGCACGGAGCAGGTGAGGAGAGGAATAATGCTGCAAAGTCGAACTAACGACCAGTACGGAGCAGGTGAGGAGAGGAATAATGCTGCAAAGTCGAACTAACAGCCAGCACGGAGCAGGTGAGGAGAGGAATAATGCTGCAAAGTCGAACTAACGACCAGCACGGAGCAGGTGAGGAGCATAATAGTGCTGCAAAGTCGAACTAATGGCCAGCTCGGAGCAGGTGAGGAGAAGAGTAGTGCTGCAAAGTGGAACTAACGGCCAGCTCGGAGCAGGTATCCAGCATACCACAAGCAAGGGCAATTCCCATGGCGTCCTGTATTCTCAACATAATCGCTTTGTCGATGCGCTCTGGTGAGTCACTTCGGCACCACTTGAACATGACATTTTCTCGGACGAGTTAAGGTGACATTTTCACAAACGTTTACACGGTTGGCGAACCGAGATTGACGGCACGGAGGGAAGCTGTTACACTGAACTCGCCAACTTGTATGACATGTTATAAGTTGAGGGAGAGAGCCGATTTGACAAAAGATTTCAAAGCCATCGAGAAAAAAAACATCGTAGACGACGTATTCGAGCAGATCAAAGAAAAGATCGCAGTCGGCATCTGGCAGCCCGGACAAAAGCTGCCTTCGGAGAACGAACTATGCAGCACGTTTAACGTGAGCAGGGTCAGCATACGCAGCGCCGTTCAGAGGCTTCGGGATCTAGGGCTTGTCACTACGCGTCATGGCACGGGCTCATTCGTATCCGATCGGGCCGCAAGCTTCGACATTAAAGTAACGGCCCCGATCATGAATTTCGGCGAGAAGGAATTTCTGGATATGATGGAGTTCCGGGAGCTGCTGGAAACGAAATGCATTGAGCTTGCCGCCCTGCGCGCAGACGACCAGGATGTCGCCGAGATTGAAGCGGCCCTGAACGAGATGAGAGCGAGCCGACACGATTATGCCAAGTACTCGATGGCCGATTTCCGTTTTCATTTCGCGATTGTGAAGGCGTCCAAAAATCAATTATTCATCCACATCATCGATCGTCTTAAAAACGTCTATTATTACCACTTGCAAGAATTGAACCGGGTGCTCGCGGATATGGAATCCAGCCTTGCCGGACATGCGAAACAATTGGACGCCATTAAGTCCAAAAATTCCGACGCCGTCAAACGCTTAGTTCGAGAAGGCGCGAACATCGTTACCGCCCAGACCCTTCAAAAACTTCAGGAACAAACCAAAAAGAGATAATCCTTCTCTTTTTTTGCACTTACTTGTATGACATCATATTTGTTGCCGTAATCACCCTCTCCCTCTCTCCTCTATTTATCACGAAAGTCAGCAAGCAAAGCCCGACATTAAACTACAGAAAAGGACGAATCGCTATGCCGAACTTAAAGATTCGCAACATCAAAACGATCCTTACCGCCCCCGAAGGCATTAATCTCGTAGTCGTCAAAGTCGAAACGACGGAACCGGAAATATACGGCGTCGGCTGCGCCACGTTTACGCAGCGCTACTTAACGGTGCAATCCGCCATCGAGCAGTACATCAAGCCTTTATTGATCGGCAAAGACGTGAACAATATCAACGACATTTGGCATTCCTCGATCGTCAGCGGCTACTGGCGCAACGGCCCTGTCCTGAACAATGCCATCTCCGGCGTCGATATGGCCTTATGGGATATCAAAGGAAAGATGGCCAACATGCCTCTATACGAGCTATTCGGGGGCAAGGTTAGAGAAGGCGCCGCGGTATACCGCCACGCGGACGGCCGATCCGTTCGAGAAGTCGAGGAAAACGTTCGCGCCTGCATGAACGAAGGCTACCGGTATATCCGCTGTCAGATGGGCACTTACGGCGGAACCGGCCAGTCCTTCGTTTCGCCCGAGGGCGCTCCTGCCGGCGCTTATTATGATCCGAAGGCTTACATGAAAAGCATCGTCGGTCTATTCGAGCATCTAAGAGCGCAAGTCGGCGAGGACATCGAGCTGCTTCACGACATTCACGAGCGCCTGACGCCGATCGATGCCGTCAACTTCGCCAAGCAGCTTGAGCCCTACCGCTTATTCTTCCTGGAAGACGCGCTTCCCCCAGAGCAGCTGGAGTGGTTCCGGATGATTCGCCAGCACTCGACTATCCCGCTTGCGATGGGCGAGCTATTCAATAACCCGAACGAATGGATGCCGCTTATTACCAACCGGCTGATCGATTATATCCGCGTGCATATCAGCCAGATCGGCGGCATTACGCCGGCCAGGAAGCTGACGGCGCTCTGCGAAGCCTTCGGCGTCAGAACCGCCTGGCACGGACCGGGCGATACTTCGCCTGTCGGCCATGCCGCACACGTGCACCTGGACGTAAGCAGCATCAACTTCGGCATCCAGGAATGGAGCGGCTTTAACAGCGCCATCCAAGAGGTGTTCCCCGGCTGTCCCGAAGTACGTAACGGGTACGTCTATCCAAGCAACAAGCCGGGACTGGGCATCGACGTCGATGAACAGCTTGCCGCCAAGTTCCCGTGCGACAACGCTCTGCCGACCTGGACGAACGCAAGACTGCCCGACGGAACTCCGGTAACCCCATAGCCGATAAGGCAGACAACAACAAAGTGCCGCTCCCGAATCCTGCGATTCGAAGAGCGGCACTTTGTTGCCTGCTTTATGTCGGCACATCCCCAAGCCCCTTGGTCTTGGTCGCAGCGACCTCGAAGCGAGCGTTCCCGGAGCAAAGCGCGGCCGCAATCCCCAGCGCAGCCGCCACGGCAAGAAACCAGAATCCCAGCTGCACCGATTCCCCCAAGGCTTGCCGAAGCAAAGCCGCCGCAGAATCCGACAACCCGGCCCCCGAGCCGAGCAGCTGCTGCGGATTCGTCAATGCCGACGGGTCCGAGCCTCCCGCGCTCAGCTCCGACGCATGCTGCCTAACCGTCGAAGCCAGCTTTCCGTTCACGATCGCCGCCAGCACCGCCGAGCCGAACACTCCGCCGACCGAGCGGCTGAAGCCGACCGTCGAAGTCGCCACTCCCTTGAACCGCTCCTCCGCGCCGTAAGTCACCGCCATCTGGGACAGCGGCATGAGAATGCCGATTCCGATTCCCATAACCAGCATCACCAGAGCCATGACCCAGAGCTCCACCTCAAGAGGCATGTAGGCCATCCCAAGCATTCCGGCGCCAGCCAGCGTCATCGAAGCGACCATTCCCGCCCGATACGTCCACCTCTTCAGCAGAAAATTGCTGAGCGTCGCGCCGAGCATCATCGAGAACATCATCGGTGTCAACGTATTGCCCGCATCGCCGACATCGCCCCCCAAGCTGCCCTGCACAAACAAAGGGATAAACAGCAACGCCCCGTACAGGATAGCCCCTTGCAGGAAGGTCGCCGCCAGCGTGCCGGAGATCACCTTGCTGCGAAATAGCTGTAACGGCAAGATAGGCTCCTTGACTCGCAGCTCCACCCGCAAGAACCAGGCAAGCCCCGCCGCCCCTAGTAGAAACAGCCCGATAATCGGCCATGACGTCCACGGGAATTGCTCTCCGCCCATCTTCAAGGCTAGCAAGATCGACAGCGTCGTCCCCGCAAGCAGCAAGGCGCCTTTGACATCCACCGACGCAAGCTTGCCATTCGATTTCTGCTCCCGCAGCACGCGATTCAGCACAATGAAGACGTACAGTCCTATTGGCAGATTGATATAGAAGTTCCAGCGCCAATCGAGATTTTGCGTAATCAGTGCGCCCAGCGAGGGGCCGACGATCGAGGAAAGCGCAAACACGCTCATATAGAAGGCTTGGTATTTCCCCGCCTTTTCTTTCGGCATAATCGTAAAAACAAGCGTAAACGTGATCGGGATGATAAAGCCCGCTCCAAGCCCCTGAATGCCCCGGTAGACGATCAGCTCCGTCATACTGCCGGCCAGCCCGCATAGAATCGAGCCGCCCAGAAACACTCCCAGGCCGAGCATATAAAAGCTTTTTCTTCCGAACAAATCCGAAAGCTTGCCCGCAATCGGCATCATAACGGTCGAGCACAGCATGTAAATCGTGAATACCCAGGACATCTGCTCCAGGCCGTCCAATTCCGCCACGATTGTCGGCAATGCGGTAGAGACGATCGTCTGATCCACCTGGGTCAAAAAAATACTGATTAAGAGAGCCGACATCATCCAGTTGAGTTGCGCCTTCGAGTCTGTAGCCTTATCCGGATTCAAATCAACCACCTAGATTTCTACGAATTTAGCGCAGCGCCCGGCGTACTCCCGGCCGTTCTGACCGGATACGCGAGCTACCGCGAATGCGCCAAGCCGATTAAACGCCTCCTCCAGCGTCCGCTGCAGCGTCTCCCCCGACGGCTGCCCCCTTGCCGTCCACACCGCTACGAACCGATCGGCGATCCGCCGCGGGTTATCCTCCAACTCAACGAGAAGCCTGCGGATCGCTTCGGGCATCTCTCCGAACCGGGTCGCAGCGAAGACGAGCACGAGTCGAGGCTCCTCGTTGTCCAGCGCCTGCAGGAGGTCGTCCTCCCGTTCATGCACCTTCAGCTCCATGCCGTGCAAGAGACCAAGGCTGTCGAGCAACTCCTCCATCTCCACCTTGCCTTCCGAACGGATTTCCGGCGGAAGGTAGACGCAGACCCGCTTAGCCGCCTCCCCTCGGGAGACATCCCGATTTTCCTTTCCAGCAGCTTCATCTCTCGGCAGAATGCCGTACAGCGTCATCCGAATCATCTGATCGGCGAGCAAATCCTTTAATTCTTCATAAGAGCCTATCATCTTGAGCTCATCCCGCAAGTTATCCTCGCTGCGGTAGTAGAACTGATTCATCATTCCCCAGATTAATTGCAGCAGCACGCGTTCGTTCATCTGCTCCTGAATGGCGCCCGAGCCGATCCAATCGGCAAGCATCCGCGACTTCTCCTCGGTATCGCCGGTCCATCTGGCCGAGGCGTACTTCTGGAACAAGTCCCCGCCTTCGAGCGACTCCCGGTGATACAGCATATGAAGATTGGGAAGCTTGCATTTCAACTCGAAATGCTCCTTGATATATTTGCGAAGCAGCGCCTGGGGGGATTCATTCTCAAGCAGGATCTCGTTTACGTGCTGCTCCCACTGCTCGAAAAGCCTTGTCACCACTTCCCTGTAGAGCTTTTCCTTCGATTCGAAGTAATAGTGAATTAAAGCCTGATTCACGCCCGCCTTCACGGCGATGTCGCTCATCCGGCAGCCCGTAAACCCGATTCGGGCGAAAATATCCTCCGCCGCGTTCAAAATCCGCATCTGCACGGATGCTTTAGTCTCCTCTGCGACTTGCGTAACCACGATCCCCCGTCCCCTCTCACGCCCCCTTCCCGAGAACGACGCCGCGAAGCGGCAGCAACGACGTCTCGCGCCATTTGCCCAGCACCTCGGACAGATGGTCGATTTGGGAGTCCAATAGATACAATCCGCGCGTCGGGCATATCGCCCCCGCTTCTACCAACAACGGCCGCAAATGCGCTTCCACCGCCAAGGCGTGATGGGGCGCCGCGCCAACCATCACGGGAATGGCCGCAACCCCTGCAAGCGCCTGCATCGGCAGTTGGTCGACAAACAGCTTCAGCAAACCGGTATAGGGGTCGCCTTGAAGGTAGGACTGACGACGATGACGATGTCCGAGCCGCACACGCGGTCCACCAACCGCCGAACGTCCGCATGGCCCCATTCCAGCAATGCGGGCGCCACATCCGCCAAGTCGATAACCTCGTCATCTGTCTCCTCCCGGTCCGAACCGAGGTTTTCGCGAACAAAACGGAGCATCTCCGCGGCAATTCCGTAAGATTTGGAGCGGCTCTTCGGATTGCCCACAACCGCGGTGATTCTCATCGCACGCCAGCCTCTCGCGGAAGACCGTCCGCCAGTTGTCCGTATTTCCCTCCGAAGAAGATTAGCGGCCCCTGCTCCGGGGTCGGCACAGCCAGCTTTAAGCCGTCACTGAGCAGGATTTGATGATCCCCGCCCTCCACCGCTTTGCGCAGACCGCATTCGATGTACGCCAGGCAGCCCTCCAGCACAGGCACTCCCGTCTCTCCCAAGCTGTATGAAACGCCTTCGAACTTATCCGCGCCGCCTTTGCGAGCGAAGGCTCGGGACACCTCCTCCTGCTGCTCGGACAAAAAATGGACGCAAAATTTTCGACTTTCCAGAATATGAGCCAGCGTCGCGCTGTTGTTGTCCAGACAGACAAGCAGCATCGGCGGTTCCAGCGACAGCGAGGTAAAGGCGTTAACGGTCATGCCCTGGGGATTGCCCTCGGCATCCGTTGTCGTGATCACCGTAACTCCCGTCGCAAATTTGCCCATTGCGTTTCTCCACGCTAATGAATCCAATTTTAGTTCCTCCCCGCTGAAAAAGAAAGTTGATGACTACGATTGCGATTGGCGCTCAAAGCCGTTGCAGATCAGCCATGCGGTCGTTGCGTAGATGACTGCGGCATCCATCATATCCTCGACCGTAGGCGCGAACCTTCTCGGTCCGTAGGTTACTGCGGGAATATGATACATATTGAAGACATTGTGATCTCGCCACATGCTGGAGTAGATATAATGCCCCTGCGGCGTCGCCCCTTTCCCGACCGAATCGCTGGAGCGGCTGATGGCCCGATGCAGCTCGCCCACCCGCTCGGCATCGGCCTCGAAGCCCTGCCGATATACAATAGGCTCAATCTTGCCGACAAAGCCTTCCCGCTCCATCAAGGCCTCCAGCGAACGCTGCACATCGGCGATGCTCTGAATCGGCGTCAGCGTAGTCCCAAGATACACCGAACACACCTCGCTGCCGCCGCCCATCATGTGCGGGTCCCCTCCGCGAATAGCGCCGATCTGCGTCTTCGGAACGGCCGTGCCTCCGGGAGAATGATAGGTATTCTCCTTCTCGAAGGCAACGCACCATTGCTGCAAAGCTTCTATAAGAGGAGCGACCTTCACCAGCGCGCTGGGATGCTCGCGCAGCTCTGGAGGATGCTCTAACAGGGGCGTAAACACATCTTCGCCATAAATGTTGATACGGAAGTTCGCATGTCCGCAGGAAACCCAGGAAATCCCGAAGTCGGTGCCTTCGGCGGCAATCGCGAAATCCGGAGCCACTCCCCCGTGAGTCATCATGAATTGCGCTCCGATTTCCTTCCCCAGAAACTGAGGGCCTTGGAATTCCTCCACATGCTCGGGTCCGATCTCCGCCGGGCAAGCGGTGAGATAGAGCGAGCCCGCCATAGGCAGCCCCGTCTTCTTCAGAGCTTTGGCCCCGATCAGGAAGCAAGCCATTGGCCCCCGATCGTTCTCGACAGGTCTGCCCGAGAACACCCCGTCCCGAAGGCGGGCTTCCAGCCATTCCGGCCGTTCAACCGAGCCGGGACGGTATTTCCACTTGTCGAGCTCGTTGTACTGAGGGGATTCGGTATCCAAGTGACTTGTCAGCAGCAGATTTTTGCCCCGCGTCGGGTTCTGTCCGCCGTATTCGCCGATCACGTTAAAGCGGTCGGGAACCATCCCCACCCGCTTCGGCGCAAACCCCTCTCTCTTCATCCAGTCGAAGACGAAGTCCCCGGCTTCTTTCTCATAACCCGCCTGAGACCGAATGTTGCCCAACCCGAGAATGAGATCGATCAATTCCTGCTTGTCGATCGCCTGACGGATCGACTCGGATGCGGCTTGAATTTCCGAATCGGCAATTTTTCCGCCCGTATGAATCGTAATCATAGCTAACCTCCCATTAGCGGCGCCCAGCTGCGGACAACCTGATCAGTCGTTATAAGGGTTGCGAAGTTAAGAGCCATCCCCTTCAAGGAGGCCTCATGAATGTCCGTCGAGTAAGCGGCGCAAGCGTCGGAGACGACGAAGCATTCATAATCTCTCATGAAGCCGTCGCGCACCGTCGATTCCACGCAGCATTCCGTCGTAAATCCGGCGACCATCAGCTTGCGGATGCCGTTGCTCTTGAGCGCAAGCTCCAGATTCGTCCCCACGAAGCCGCTGTAGCGTTGCTTGAGGATCTCGATATCTCCGGGGAGAGGGGCGACCCGGTAATAATCCGCCCCGACCGTTGCTTTGCGGCATACCGCAACGCTTGAAGGCTCCATCCCCTGCCGCGCGTAGAAATCGATCATTGCAGGCGAATCCGTCTCCGGAGCCGTGACAAGCGAGATGAACACCACCGGGATTCCCGCTTCTCTGGCCGCAACACACAGCCTCTCGATCCGATCGACCGCCGGATCGACAGCGGAGAGATCCGCGCCCCACTGCGCCGACTTTCCATCGCTTGCGCAAAAATCGTTCTGCACGTCCACGAGCACCAGGGCGGCGCCCTCCCTTGGCAACGTTTGTCCCGTATCCTTCATTCTCGCCACCTCCGCACGAATCAGCCCCGCAGCTTAGGCAGGATGCGTTCCCCGAAAAATCTCATATCGGCATCGTAATCCGGGAAGGTCAGCATCATCCCGTCCAGATTAGCGGTCTCGATCGTGTCCTTGATCTGGGCGACAATCTGATCCTCCGTTCCTGTCAATGGCTGCGACATCAGCGCGGTTCTCGCCCTGGCCGAGATTGAAGTTTCCGTGCCGTCGACCGCCAAGCCGTAGCTCTCCATCAAGCCCCTGATCGCATCGCGATCAGCCCCTTCCGAATACAGCTTGATCTTGTCGTTCGCAGCCTCCTCCGTCTCGCCCCAGTAGACGCCGAACATCGCATAGGTTTTGACCGTCTTGTTCCGCTCCTTGGCCATTTCCTTCGCCCGCGCGCTTACCTTCGCGATCTCCGCAACGTCCTTGCCCCCTACGAAACACGCATCGCCTTCATCGATCGTAAAGCCCATGCCTTTGTCGGACGTTCCTGCGCATATAATCGAAGGACGCGGATTTTGAACCGGTTTAGGGTCGGACATGCAATCCGTCAGCTGGAAGTATTCCCCCTGATGGTTCACTCGCTCTTCGCTCCACAGCTTCTTGACGACCTGCATCCACTCCTTAGCCAGATCGTAGCGGTCGCCATGGTCCAGATGATCGGGCCACATGCCCATCTGGGAAAACTCCTTCGAGTAGGAGCCAGAGACCACATTCATGCCGACACGGCCGTTGCTAATCTGATCGAGCGTCGCGAACATTTTGGCCGCAACCGCAGGATGATACAGCAGCGTGTGCACGGTCGCGTATACCTTCACCCGCTTAGTAGCCTCCGCCAGCCCCGCCATCATCGTCATCGATTCCAGGGAGGTGCCCCAATGATTCGTCCGTCCGCCGTAGCCCCGCCATTTAGCCATCGACATGATGAAGTCCATGCCGATTTCTTCCGCCAGTATCGCGGCATTGCGGTTCTGCTCATAACTGCCGTAGACCTTCGGAGCGGTGTCCGAGATGATCCATCCCCCGTTGGTAATCGGAAGAAACACGCCAAAGTCGATTTTGTTATAGTCCACGCTGCTCATCGGTTATTCACTCCATTTGGTTAGTTAGTATAGCTTGCTTGTCATTCCGGCCAAATCAATGAAGCACCGTTATATATCGCATTAATGTATGAATTGTCCATCACCTCCGCCAGCGGCAGCGGCGACTTGATCACCTCGGCTTGCACCAGCATGTCCATCTCCCGTTGCCATTGCTCCTCGGCCTGCCATGCTACTCCGTGCCCTTCGTGCAAATTGTCCTGCACCAGCTTGCTCTCTACGGCCCATCGGTTCGTCTCGGCGTCCAGATCGTAGCCCGATTCCGAGCGGGATTCCAGAACCTTTAAAGCCTCTTCCGGATGTTGGAGGGCATATTCATGCGCCCTGGACAGCGCCCGCAAGAAATCCTCCACAGCCGTCGGATGCTCTTCGGCGAACTTCCCGTTAACCGCCACGACACCGAACGAGGTTTCCCCTCCGAACTGGCCCGGATCAATCAGACGCACCTTGATGCCGAGCTTCTCCATAATATAGGGCTCGTTCGTTTTATAGACCGTCAGCGCATCGAGCTTCTTGCCGTCCAATACGCGCGGATCATAGCCGACCGATACCGCTTTGATCTGCTCCCGGGCCACGCCGTCCGACTTCAGCATCGAGAGGACATAGGCCGGAACCGCTCCTTTATATCCCAGCGTCTTGCCGACAAGATCCTTGGGCGTGTGAATGTCCGAGTCGTCCATCACCATCAGGGCGTTTACGCCAACCGCCCCGAACGTTGCAACGCCCTTAATGTCGGCCCCGCTGTCGACGGACGTAATGACCAGGCTCGGATTGCCGGCGCTGGAGATTTGAGCTTGTCCCGCTGCCAGAAACTTCATCCCTTGCGAATCCAGACCCGGCTGAATGTTCACCTTAAGTCCAAGCTCTTCGAAATAACCGAGCTCGTCCGCCATAATCGTCTGCACGTCCGGGGAGGACGCCGCGTAATAGTACCCGGTGGAGTAGCGAATCTCCCCCGCCGCCTGATTCGCGGCCTTGCGGGCAACCCAATCAATCCCCTCTTGACCGCCCGGAGAGCTCGATGCGGGTGCAGATGCCGCAGGGGGCGAAGATGCCGCCGCAGAGCTTGCGGCCGTGTTCGAGCCGTTCCCTCCGCAGCCCGCAAGAACCGCCACGAAGGCAGACATTGCCGCCGCAACCGCGAGTGAATGCTTGATTGTTCTCTTTGTCAGCATGGTTACATTCTCCTATCTCGTCTTGGACGTATGGGGAAAACCTTCGAGGATGAAGGTCAACCTTCGAAATAAAGCTCCTGAACCTAACTCGCGGCTTTAAGAAGAGCTTACCCTTTGCTTGTCTGCACCGAACTATGCCAGTAGAGGACGCGCCGCTCGATCACCCGCAGGATCGTCGTCAGCACGATGCCCATAGCAGCCAGCATGGCAATGGCCGCGAACATTTTCTCGATTTGCATATAGTTGCTGAATACCATAACCAGGTTGCCGAGCCCCTTGTCCGCGCCGCTCCACTCCGCGACAACCGCTCCGATTACGCTAAGGCTAATGCAAGTTTTGGAGGCGGAGAACAGGTAGGGCAGACTGTTCGGAAGCCGCAGCTTAATGAAAATTTCCAATTTGCTCGCATGCAGCGAGCGTAAATAATCGTAATGATTCTGGTCGATGGAGCGAAATCCCGTAATCGAGTTGACCAGCATAGGGAAGAACGTAATGATGGCAGCGATGATCATCTTCGGCAACGCGCCGAAGCCGAACCAGATGATGAGCAGGGGCGCGATGGCTACAATCGGCGTAACGTTCGCCAACACGGCGATCGGCAGCAGCGTTCTTTCGAGCGTCGGGAAGTGGGCCATCAGCACTCCGCCGATCAAGGCGAATGCCATCCCCATGCCGAAGCCGACGATTGCCTCATACAGCGTGACTCCCGCATGCTCCAGATAGAAGCTGAAATTTCCGAACAGGGCGCCCAGAATATCCAACGGCGCGGGCAGCGTCAACGGATTGATCTCGAACAGGCGAACAACCCATTCCCATCCGCCGAACAGCGCCGCGAAAGCCAGCAGCGGGTAAGCATAGAAGCTCAAGTAGCTTGCTCCTGGGATCGAAGAGGCTTTTCGCTTCCCCGTCGCCGATTTCTCGGGAGCGGACGTGACTAGTCGATTGTCGAGTGCATTAGGTTGTGTTGCCATTTCACTGTTCCCACCTTTCGCGCAGCAATCCTTTAATGTGATTTACGTACTGCAAGTACTCGCCCGTCTCCTCCATCTCCTGTGACCGCGGCCTCGGCAGCCGAATGTCCACAACCTCGGACACCCTGCCCGGCCGGCTCGACATGACCACGACCTTATCCGAAAGAAACACCGCTTCCCGAATGCTGTGCGTAACGAAAATAACCGTCTTTTTGTGCGACTCCCATATCTCCATTAATTGATAACGAATTCTCTCTCTCGTAATTTCATCCAGAGCGGAGAACGGCTCGTCCATCAAAAGGATCGGAGCGCCGGAGGCGAAAGCCCGGACGATGCCTACGCGCTGCTGCATGCCCCCGGACAGCTCCTTCGGATACGCATGAAGAAAATCGCCCAGCCCTACCGATGCAAGCAGTTCCTTGGCCTCTTCGCTTTGCTCCGGAGTCTGCCTGCCTCCTTTGCGATTGACCTCGAAGGGCAGCCGCATGTTCTCCAGAATCGTCCGCCAAGGGAAAAGCGCCGGAGACTGCGGAACAAAGCCGAACCGCTTGTTCGATTGCGCCACCAGCGGAGCGACGCCTTCAACCAGCACCTCGCCGTCGTCTGCCGTTTCCAGCCCGCCGATAATTCGCAATAAAGTCGATTTGCCGCAGCCGCTTGGTCCGATCAGACTAACGAAGGTTCCCTCCTCCAGCTGGATGGCAATGTCCCGGAGCGCCTCCGTGGATTGACCTCGTCGTTGAAACCTCTTGGACACCCGATTCACGCTAATGTAGGTCATATCAAGATCACCACTCTAATTGTTTTTTCGAGCACCGGCCTCACGATTGATTAACCAATTAACACTTTTACTATTTAGTTAAAGTTCTTGATTAATAAGTTATCATGGCGTTATTTAAGTGTCAATATAAATGACATTAATGAAAATATGATTGTGTTTTCACTACATTTATCTCCCCATCCAGTTATAGAAACCCACCATACACTTACATAAAATGAGTCTATATCATATTCCGCAAGCTAATTTGTGTAATATTTTATAACATTAAAGTTGATTGTATGTTTGAAGGAAGCCGGCCACGGCTCCATCTCGCGGCAACAAAAAAAGACCTCTGCGAGATCCGAAGATCAAGCAAAGGTCTATTCCGATTGGTCGCGCCGACTACTCCAATAAATCCTTAATCGCTTGCGGGGAGTTGTTCCACCACTCCTCGTTGTGTTCAACCAGCAGCTTGCGAAGCGCTTCCTTCTCTACCGGGCCAATATTGTCCAGCATGTATTTGCGTTTAAGCGCGGCATCCAGCCGATTCACATGATCGGGCAGCAGCTTCCACCCTCTCCTCGCTTCCGTATCGATCAGCATCTCGCAGGAAGTCGCCCCTGCATAATATGAGCCGCCTTCGTTGCGATCGACGGCGACCCAGACGACCCAGGCCGGACGACCGCTCGGCACAAGCGTCTTGTCGGGCGAAAATTTAATGCCCTTCTCGATCTTGCTCTTGGCATGCATAGCTCCTACATCGATATAAGCTTCTCCGGAATCGATAATGACGCAAGCCACTTGACTCAGGTCGATGGAGCCCGCGCCAAACCCTCTATGCTCCTTATTGCTGACGACGTTAAGCGACAGCTTCTTCTTCTCAACCGGTTTGTCCTGATTTTCCATGTTCGCCTCCGAAATCTCGCTGGATATGAAAAAGCCGGGTGCCGGATCTCGACTTCCGAGACCTTGCCCGCTTCCTGTTGGCACGCTTATTTGACGGGAACGTATGTTCCATCTTTTTTAGGCAATTCTGTACTCAACATCATAACAAATTCGATAACATAAGTCTATTGTTTTTCGCGAAGATGCGCCACAATAGGTTAAGCCACTATCGCACAGCAAGGAGGAACAATGAACAATGGAAAGCCGCAACCCCGCCTTCGACGAAGAGCAAGACCGACTTCAAGCCACGTTCCGCGAAATCGATCGACAGCGCGCCGAGATCGGACCGGTCTACCGGGGCAAGGATTATGTGGAGCAATTGATCGAGGCCAAACGAGAGGAGAACCGCCAGCGCTTGGACCTGCTCGCTAACGAGCCTTACTTCGGACGGCTTGACTTCCAGGAGGAAGGCAAGCCCGCCCCGCTGCCGCTGTACATCGGCAAAAGAGGCATGGAGCTCGCCGAGACCTCGGAGCCGTACATCACGGATTGGCGAGCGCCAATTGCCAGTCTGTTCTATTCCTTCACCGGCGGAGACGACCCTGTATCCTATGAAGCGCCGGATGGCACGATTCACGGGGAAATCGCCCTCAAGCGCAACATTTCCATAAGAAACAAACAGCTTGGCCGTATTGTGGACAGCTATGAACGTGGCGGAGACAATATCGGCCTGAACGACGAATTTCTGCTTTACAAGTTGGGAGACAAGAAGGACAACCGCCTGCGGGATATCGTTTCTACGATTCAAGCGGAGCAGGACCGCATCATTCGGGCGCCCAGACACAAAGCGCTTATCATTCAAGGAGCCGCCGGGTCGGGCAAAACGACGGTCGCCCTGCATCGCCTCGCTTTCCTGCTGTACCAGTACCAGCAGCAGATCCGGGCGGAGCGGATGATTATATTCGCGCCGAACACGATGTTTCTGGACTATATTTCAGGCGTGCTGCCTGAGCTTGGCGTCGGCAATGTCACGCAATCCACCTTCTCGGAGTGGGCGCTTGAGCGCTTGAACGGCAACGTAAGACTGGCGCAGCATGCCACGGAGAGGGAGTGGTTTTCCCTCGAAGGGCAGCGCCCGGCGATCGATAACGACACTCCCGGCCGTTACAAGGGCTCTCTGGCCTTCAAGACCTATCTGGATCAACAGTTGGCGGACTTTGAGCAGCGTTTTCTGGAGATGCAGCCCTTCGAGGCCTGGGAGGGACGAACGCTATCCGGCGTCGTCATCCGGGAGTGGTTCGAGGTGGAGTACAAGCCTTACCCCCTGGCCCAGCGGCTGGAACGGCTGCACGCCCGCATAAACCGCTGGCTGGAAATGCAATTAAACGAGATCGGCGACCCGAAGCTTCGTAAGGAACGAAGCAAGACAGGCAAGCAGCGGCTGCGCGCCTATGCGAACAGGCTTCCGAAGGCGGACGCCCTGAGCTTCTATCAGACCCTTTACGCCTGGGATAAGCAGAGCGATATACCTGGCCCGATCGCCGCGAGCACGCGCGCCTATCTCAAGAAAGGCGAGGTTAAGCCCGAGGATTTGCCTGCGCTGGTCTGGATTCATATCGCGTTCAACGGCGCCGATAAGGTAGCCTTCGATCATGTTGTCGTGGACGAGGCGCAGGATGTCTCCCCGCTGCAGATCGCGCTTCTGAATTCCTTCATGAGCGAGCCCTCCTTCACGATCCTTGGGGATCTGGCGCAAGGAATTCATGCGTATCGGGGTATCCAGCGCTGGGAAGAGCTTTCGGACGTTTTCGCGGCGGATTATCGCTCCTATCACGCTTTGCAGATGAGCTATCGCTCCACGCTGGAAATCATCGAATTCGCCAACCGCATTCTTCCGCATACGCAAACCGGACTGCCCCCGGCGTCACCTGTCTTCCGCAGCGGCGACCCCGTGGAGCTTGCGGTGCTGGAGAGCCCGGAGGAAACGCTCCCGTATATCGAAAGCTTCATACGCGCCAATCAAGAGCACGGCATGCAGACCATCGCCATTATCGGCCGTACGGACGAGGCGTGCGCGCGGCTTGCCGCACAGCTGGCTGAGTCCGGGTTTCCGGCCAACCTGATCTCCGAGAGCCACACCCGCTATCACGGGGGGATTACGGTCGTTCCCGTCTACCTCGCCAAGGGATTGGAGTTCGACTCCGTGCTCGTTACAGACGCCGACGGCCAAGGCTACTCCGGCTCCCCGCAGGATGCGAAGCTGCTCTATGTCGCCTGTACGCGCGCCTTGCATCGGCTGACCCTTTGCTGCTACGGCAGCGTCACTCCGCTCCTCGCAGAGTGAGTCGCAGCTTCGGAAATCCCGCAGCACGAGCCTGACAAACGACAAAGCGTTGCCGCAAGGGCCCCCCGCCCTTGTGGCAACGCTTATTCGAGGTTTTGGCTCATATAAATTGATGGAACGGAATCTCCTCCCACTCCATACACATTCGCTTAACGTCTCCTTCCGTCAATTCGGAGCCTGTCTGAACCTCGATCAGCTCGACATCCGTGATTCCCTTGATGCTATGCTTCGTCCCTTCCGGAATCCGCACGACATCGCCGGGCTTCACATGGTACGGCCTTTCGTTGATGACCACGTCCGCGATTCCGCTCACGATCGTCCACACCTCGCTCCGATTCTGGTGATGATGATAGCTGATGTTGCTGCCGGATTTGATCCGGAGCCGCTTGGTCAACACCTCGTAGCCCTCGGGATATTTGACAAAATCGACGACGCGATAGCTCCCCCATCTTCGCTCCTCGTACATCGGCCTGTTCCGCACCTCTTCCATGACCTCCTTGATGCGAGGGCTTTCCTTCTTAAGCGTGACGAGAATGCCGTCCGGGCTTGCGGCCACAACGGCGTCTTCAATTCCGATTATCGTCACCGGAATATCCAGCTCATTGATCAGATGGGTATTTCCCGAATCGGCGGTCACAATTCCTTCGCCAAGCTGCCGATTGCCCGTCTCCTCCGTCAACGTATTCCACGTCCCGAGATCCTTCCAGAAGCCGTCGTAGGGAAGCACGACGACCTTCTCCTCTTTTTCCACGATCTCATAATCGAAGCTCGTTTTGTTAAGCTCCCGGTAACGCTCCAGCATCCTTTCGTATCGAATGGGCAGATCTCGCGCCTCCAGCCAGGAGATCAAATATCCGAGCTTAAAGGCGAACACGCCGCAATTCCAGAGCGCTCCGCGGGCAATCAGCTCCGCCGCCGCTTCGCGGCCGGGCTTCTCGCGGAAGCAGGATACTTCGCGGATTCCCTCGGCCAGGGCGCCTCTCCCTTCAATGGGAACGATATAGCCGTATTTCTCGGAAGGAACGGTCGGCACAACGCCGATCAATGCCAGGCTCGCTCCTGTCGCTTCCAGCACTTGCTCCATTTTGCCGATATGGTCGAAGAAAGGCTGCTCCACATACGGGTCTACCGGCATAACCCCGATAACCGTATCCAGCGGAACCTTTTCGACGGAATACAAATACGATGCTGCCAGCGCAATCGCGGGAAACGTATCTCGCCGCTCCGGCTCGATAATCATCGGAACATCGTCCCCAAGCTGGCTCCGGATCATCTCCGCCTGGCCTCTGTTCGTCGCGACGTAGGCGGACTCGGCGAAGCCCGATTCCGCAAGCTGCCTCCATACCCTTTCGACCATAGATTCCGGCTTAAGATCAGGCCCTTCCAGCACCCTTAGAAACTGCTTGGATCGGGAATCGTTGGATAAAGGCCACAGCCGCTTGCCGGAACCGCCGGACAACAATACGAGTTTCATCCTGCTCTCTCCTCTGCGCGCCTGCGCTTTATTTGCATACCGTTTACGTCTACGCGAAGCTTTCCCTGCACGACAGCCACCGACAATTGCCTATGCATAGCCTTTACCCGTTGCCGGCTTCTTGTAATCCGTCTCCCTCCCGACGCCCCGTCTTTTCGCGGCAATCCCTAGATATAATCCACGGACAACCTACATATATATCTCGTAGATGCTTGTCAACGGGAGGTTGTCCGTATGCCTGAGCGCCGCTCGCTGCGAATATTGCTATTCGTCGCCGCCGCCACTGTGCTGGTTCTGTCTGTCCGATTCGGGTTTGCCGACGCTTGGGTGAACCAATATGCTATGCCTGCCGCCTCTCTGCGCGAGCTTCCCGCGTCCGTCTCGCCTTCCGCGATGGAGGCCAAGTCCGAGCCCGACGCCGATATTCCTCATCAGAAGCCGCAAGCCGCCATTCTAAGCAATCGCATCACGGAATATCACATTTCCGTCGCCCTCGACGAACGCGCGGGAACTTTAGCGGGAGAGCAAACCGTCACGTGGAAAAACCCGGGACGCAAATCGGTCTCCGAGTTGTATTTGCATCTGTATCCGAACGCCTTCGCTCCGGGCAGCACGTTCATGGAGGAGTCCGGCGGCCAATTGCGCGGCGACAAAATGAAAAACGGCGGATACGGGAGCATGAGCCTTACCTCCCTGACGACGGAGGAGGGAGAGACGCTTCTGCCGCGCGTGCACTACGTTCAGCCCGACGACGGCAATAAGAACGACCGCACGCTGGTCACCTTCCGTCTTCCCGAGCCGGTCAAGCCGGGGACCTCCGTAACCCTGCATATGAAGTTTACGGTTAAGCTGCCTGAAGTCTTCGCTCGCATGGGTCAAGCCGGGGAGTTCATTATGGCCGGCCAATGGTTTCCGAAGGTTCCGGTATACGAGACGATCGGCATGCGCGGACGTTCGACGGAAGGCTGGAACCTGCACCAATATCACGGAGACTCCGAATTTTACGCCGACTTCGGCATTTACAGCGTAAAGATCGAAGTGCCGGAAGCTTATAAAGTCGCGGCGACAGGATTCCTGACTCGATCGCCGACCGTTAACGCCGGGAGGAAAAGCTTTCAGTTCTACGCGGACGACGTGCACGACTTCGCCTGGTCCGCATCTCCGAAATTCGCATATGTCGAAGATTCCTTCTCCTCCCCCGGAATCCCCGGCGTGCGAATCAAGCTGTACCTGGATCCCCTGCACAAAAATTTGCAGGACCGCTACATGCATGCGGCCAAGTCCGCTTTGGCCAAGCTCGGGCAATGGTATGGGGAATATCCCTATTCCACCTTATCCATCATCGTGCCTCCGGCCGACGCCAACGGCGCAGGCGGAATGGAATACCCTACGCTCGTCACCGCTGCGGCAGCCCGGAACGATAATCCCGGCTACGAGCTGGAGCGTACCCTCGTTCACGAGATCGCTCATCAATACTGGTACGGACTGGTAGCCTCCAACGAATTCGAAGAAGCTTGGCTCGACGAAGGCTTCACCTCGTATACGGAAGATAAGCTCATGGCCAGCATTTACGGCGTTCTTCCCAACCTGGCGGTCGAATCCAGCTATCTGACCCATCCCGAGCCGCTTAATCAGGCTTCCTGGAAATTCAGCTCCTCCGACCAGTACGCCGAGAATGTCTACATGCGCGGCAAGCTGGTTCTCTCGGCGCTGGAACTTCAAGTCGGCGATAAAACCATGAGCAAGATTATGCGCGCCTACTTTCAGAAATATCGCTTCAAGCACCCTTCCTTCTCCGACTTTCAGAGGGTGGTAGAGACGGTAACGAAGGAGAAATGGGATTCCTTCTTCCATGCCTATGTCCGGCAGGGCGAGATGGCCGATTTCTCCGTGGAAAGCATCCAATCGCGGCGCACGGACTCCGGCTATGAGAGCCGCGTCCTCCTTCGCCGTAATGGCGGAAGTCCAGAGCCTGTGACGTTATGGCTGCAATTCCAGAACGGCCAGTCCATCCGCAAGCGCTGGGACGGCATGCAGTCCAACGTCCAGTTGAAGGTCGAATCGGCATCGCCGCTTCAATACGCCGTACTCGATCCCAGCTACAACATCGTGCTCGACAACCGCAAATACAACAACTATCTCAAGGCGGAAGTGCCCTCCGAGCAGCGCTCCCGCTTCTCGATCGGCATCGCGCAGCTGCTGGAAGGCCTGATTGGATCATGGGTATGGTGAGGTGACCGTATGCGTCAACGATTAAAAGAGGGATGGGACATAACCGCCCGACATAAACATGTAGTGGTTATCCTGTTTCTGTATCGCTTGCTGTGGGGATTTTTCATCTACCGGTTCATCGATTCGGTCGTAACGCCCGTACTCGCGCGTTATCCGAACGAACACCCGAACTCCGACGCAGCCCATCTGTTCCTCATCGAAGCGCAGTTCCGTCTGCTCAAGACCGATCTTCTCCACGAGTTTCTATGGATGCTGGGCGGAATGCTGCTCTTGCGGATGGTGCTGACCCCTTTGCTCAATGCCGGAGTCTTCTACTCCTTCCATCATAGCTCGGAGGGAGAGGGAACTCAGGTATTGAACGGAATCAGGGGAGCATGGAAGCCCGTCGTGCTGCTCTACTGGCTGGAAAGCGGATTTCTTCTGCTTCCCGCCGCATGGCTGCTGCCGATGGCCAAAGAGCGCTTCTTCACCGAGCCTTCCCTGACAAATTGGCTTCAAGGCCTTCTTCCTTATGCCGCCGCTTGGCTGCTATACGGACTGATCGTCCATCTGGCCTTCCAGTTCATGCAATTCGGGGCGGTATCGCGGGAGGGAATTCCAAAAAGCCTGGGATTGGCGCTTCGCCGAGCTTTCCCCTTGCTGGGAGTCACCTTCGCACTGCTCGGCATCGGTTTGGCCGTGTCCGCCGCAGCCTGGGCTATCTCCTTGCTCTGGTCGGGCTTTCTCGCCGTGACGCTGCATCAAGCTTTTCATTTCGTTCGCAGTCTCCTGAAAATATGGACCTCCGCGGCCCAATATCAGGTGTGGCGCGATTCGGAAGCGTAAGCTTATCACGTCCCAACCTTCGACAATATTTGACCCGGGACATTCCCCGGTTGCGCCCTTATCCGGCTGCAACCGGGGTTTGGCGTTCTTATCGGCGAGAATCATTCGGTGCGAAAGGGGGGGCTTTCATCCTAGTTTCTTTTCCCTAGATTAAGGAATTCTCATTTAGAAGATGCAGGAAATTCGTCAAAATGTCCGAATATATAAACCTAAAGAATTCATAAAATGCCGAATTTCCGTCGATCGGAAAACGGGGGAACCATCTTTACGGGTGAATTGGCTTCGATTCTCAGGAGCCATAGGGGACCTTCTACCGAACCCTTCAGCTAACCTCGTAGGCGTTGGAAGGAGTCAGTCGTTTTGCGCAAAGTTTCAGTCTTATTGTTTGGCCTTGCCCTTCTTTTAGTTTTTCAAGTCGGCAGCGCGTTCGCAGACTCCAAGCTTGACAAGGCAATCTCCCCGCTCATCGGATCGGAGTACAAGTACGGCGGTACGACTCCCAAGGGATTTGACTGCTCCGGATTTACCGGATACGTGTTCAATGAGCTTGGCATCGATCTTCCCCGTTCCTCAAGAGACTTGTACAGCTGGGAGAAAAGCAAGAAAATCGACGATGAAGAGCTTCGCGCCGGCGATCTCGTATTTTTCAATACGAGCGGCAGCGGCGTGTCTCATGTCGGCATCTACATCGGCGATAACAAGTTTGCCCATGCCGCTTCCAAGGGCGTGACCATTACCTCGCTCGACGAAAGCTACTATGCCAAGCGTTATCTGGGCGCTCGCCGCTTTCTCGGCGACGAGACGTACAAGAAGATCGCTACGGAGAATGAAGCTGATTAATCCGATCAAGCGTATAACAACAGCAAAAGGCCCGCATCTGCGGGCCTTTTGCTGTTGTTATACCGGATAGTCGGAACGTAGTAAATACCTCTTCGTGCTAAGCGGCTGCTATTTCCCGTGGCTTCCCTGCCAATAGTACAGATTGGCTTGATTACGCGACTCCTGCAGCAGTTTGTCCGGATCCTCGATTTCATGCGGATAACGCTCGCCGTACTGCTCCATACTGAACAGCCCCTCTTTTTCCGGCTGGCGGGCGCTCATTGTAACCCCCATCATCCCTGCCGTCATCTTCCGGATGAGCGCGATTTGAGCATTGCTATCCTTCTGAAGGCTTACCTCGCGGGCGATAAGCAAAACTTCATTTTCCGGAAGCAGCGATGGAAGGCCCTGCCGCTTGGCAATATCGGCCAGATTGCGGTAAAGCTGAGCGACGTACTGCAAATAAGTGCCCTGTCTATGCTCGATCTCGTCCGGCGTTGTCGTGTGCCTGGCGTGCCCCCACCCGGGATGATACAAGCGGTTTGCATTGTCCATCTGGGTATGGGCGTAGCTGTCCCCGAACGCATGAAGATTTATGCCGAATTCCGGCGTCCCGGGCTCCAACTTCTGCAAGTTGTCCGCCCGGTAAGTGCGCTCTGCCAGCGCCCTTCCGGCCGTCAAGACATGGATGCCGTTATGGACGTCATTAAGCTGCTTCTCCATTCGCTGGTAAGAGGTAAGCGGGGGAGCGGCCGTAACGGCCGACTGTCCATAGGCGGATTGTATGCCGTTAAACGTGTCGATAAAAGCCTGCGATACCCCTTGCTTGACGCTCTCGTACAGATGGAAAGAAGCAGCCGGCAGATTGGAAAGAGTGACGATTTTGGTTAGCTCGCTCTGAATCAGCAGATGCTTCGCATCCAGCTCCTCCACCTCGTCCGGCATTTGCGCGTAGAAGGCGTTGCGATAGGCCGTTTTCTCGTCGAAGCCGGCGGCAAGCGACACATAATAAACCGTATAGTAATGACCCGCTTCCCCCCACATCCCGGTTTTATCCTTGAAGGTGATCGGATTGTTGCGAACGTAGGCGTATTTGTTCGGTCCGTCGGCATAGCCTGCGGGATCGCAGCTTAGCCACCGCGCCAGCCAGGGGGCGTAGCACCTCGCTCCGTAATCATACAGGCCCGTCTCCTCGTCCCTCTCCTTCAGGGAATATCTGAACCTTCGGCGGGGAGCCTCGACCCGGGAGCTCGTCGCTTGATAAGAGGTGCCGCCGAACGGATAATACTCCTCGTACACCATGACATTCCCCTGTTCGTCCAGCTCCAGAGCGGACGACTCCAGCCTGCTTCCCGCCTCATAACGAATCAGACGTTCCGGGGAGCCGTCCTCGCCCGTCGTTCGAATGTCGACCGAAGCGATCCTGCGCTCGTTGTCCATGACGTGCAGCGTTTCTCTCTCCAGCGCGAGGCTTCGGCCGTCCCCTCCGTATTCGCGGTAGATTTCATAGCCCGAAAGGTAGAGCCGCTCCTTCTGTCTGGTCCCGTTCAGCCGCTCGATGACCTTGCGAACACGCCGGCCGGAGAAGTCATATACGTAGTAGACCGTTCCTCCGCCGCCCAGATCCGCCTCGCGCAATTTGTCCCCATGATTCCAGGCGAGCGACGCCAAATGAGGGAGTACGGTCATGTTCCCGTGCGGGTCGTACCCGTAGACTTCCTCCAGACCGCCGACAGTCGTGCCCGACAGCCGATTGCTGTAGCGTTCCTCCTCGATTAGACTCTGTTCCTCGTAACGGAACGCTCGATGCCAGGTGCCGCCGGTACCTGCCCGATGCTGCAGCAGCGTAAGATTGCCCGCCTTGTCGTAGGCGTATAGCTGCTGATAGCTCCGCATCGCCGCTCCATCCGATGGCTGCGGCTGATTCATACGCGGACTATCGTCCTCATCCGTCCATCCTCGCTGTCCCGATCCAATGTGCTCCCGCCCCCGCGCTTCGGACAACCGGTAGAGCGCATCGTACTCATATTCGTTGTCCGCGGAGACGACCTGATTGTTGTAAAATAAAGCCTGATTGGCCCCGTCATGAACAACCGCCACATTGCCGACCGGGTCATACCCGTATTCCAACCGCTGCAGCGCCTCCGATGCTCGCTTCGTCACGACACGGGACAATCGGAAAGTTTCAGATTCGTAAGCGTAGAATGTCCGCGTTCCGTTGCCGTAAACGATCTGCATTCTCTGTCCTTTGGCATCGTACTCCAATCGGTCGACGAATATCGTCTCCGGACTGTTCTCTCCGCGCAGCCGCAGCGAAAGCCGCTTCAGCTGTCCCAGATCGTCATACGCGGGACTTGCTACGCTGCCATCGGGCTTCTTGATCCGGATGGGGCGATTCCGGGCATCGAACTGAATCCATGTGGTATGCTTTTCTTCCTCTAGCAACGGACTCAGCGCATCCAGCAACCGTTCCCGCCTGTCGTTCCCGTCTTCGAGCTCTAGCAGAATCGGCTCCACCGTTCGCCAATCGGGATCGGATTTGTAATTCCTCGCCAATCTGCGGGCAAGTGCCAGCTCATTTCCCTTGAAATCGTAAGCGACGTCTTCTCCGGCCGGACCCGGGGCAATGTGCTCGATCATTCCCGCACTGTCGAACTGAAGCCACACTTTCCCTCTCAGGTTCAAGCGTCCCTTGCCCGGCTCATCCGGATACGAGGATCGCGAATCCGGGTGAGCCTCGCCGTAGACCGTACGCTCAACCAGCTTTTCCTCTCCCCCGTGCTGCCGAACGTACCGCGCCAGAAGCCGCCTTAGCGAATCGTACGCATGGCGATAGCGAAACCCCCGCCCATTGTACGCATACAGCACCTTGCCGTCCGCGTACGGCAACGCGATGCGCAAGCCGTCGTCCATTCCTTCATCGCTCACGATTCTTCCGGCCAGATCGTATTTGACTGTCCGTACGATCCGGCCGGCTGCATCCTTCACGCGAACCGAACGCCCTAGCGCGTCGACATCGTTCCACGCCGCATGAGGCCGGTCGTTCCCTTCGGCATCTCTGCCATTGTCGGCTACGGTCAGGAATACGGAGCCCCGCGCATCCAGGTAAGCTGCCGTCGGCGTTGCTGCGTGCTTCGCCGCCTTCCGGGCGCATGATTGTTGCTCGGCTCTGACGCGCCGATGGCGCTCGATCCGGCGTCCCGTTATCGGGTCGAGATCCGGCCATCGCAACAAGGCCGATTCCTCGTCCATGCGTTCGTTATACCACGTCGGCCAATAAGCGCTCACGGGCAGTCCCCGAAAATATTCCCCCGCGTCCGGATCGTCAATCGGATTAAACGAAGGATCGGGCAATTGCTGAGGATGGCGAGGGTCGTAGCGAAAGGTCGGATGAAGGGTATCGTTGACATCCCACATCATATTACGCCACGGATCGATGACGACCTTCTCGTAGGTGCGGTTCGGACGGAGCGTAATTACCGCTCTTCCGATTGGATCATACAGCATAAGAGTGCAGACACCTTCATGACGCTCCTCGAATCGGTGCGTCTCGCTGAAGAACGGCTCATAAGTCTTGAAGGGCTTGCCTTTGTTGTTATAGACCGTCCAGCCGGATACATTCCATCGCAGGACTCCGGCCTCCCCATCAGAGCCGGCAGCTCTCGCCAGGCTCCTCGTCTGTGCCTGCCTCCCTAAGCCGTCCAGATACGCGACTTGCATCGCGACCTTCGCAAGCTGTCCCGCCGGCAGCTCCGCCTCATGCGTGCTCCGGCTGATCGAATAGACGGCCACAGGCTGCGGCCGGTCGGACTCGCTTGTTCGGGCATAAGCCTCCAGATCATAGATCGTCCGGGAGGTGGCCGCTCCAAGCCACCGCCGGGCGTCGTCAAGCGACAGCTCCTGCAGCTTCGTTCGCTCCTCCTCGTTCAAGTCGGGCATGAAGCCCTCCAGCGAATCGCCGACGGACTCTCCTCTCTTGCCCAGCGTTGCGGTGCCCGTAACAAGTCCAAGCGCGTTAAAGCATACAGAGGCACGGTTGCCGTTCGGTTCTCTCAGCTGACTGGGCTGCATGCAACGGTAATCGTTGCTGCAGTCCATCGTATTGCCTAGCGGGTCGACGGTTCTCACAACCAACAAGCCGTAATCGTCATACTCCACAACGTACTTGTTGCCTGCCGAATCCTCGTAGCCGTCCGGAAGGTAAAATTTGCTCCTTGCCGCTTCGGAGATAAGCGTCTTCCCTCCGGGAATCCACCACCGGGAGTCGTTCCGAAGCTGGACGTAGCCCCCTTCCTCAGGAAAATTCCCTACATCCGGCAGGGTCCCACCCACCTCCTCCAGCAGCCCCGGTGTATACGCAAGCTCGTAGCTTTCGAAGGGCAATGCCAACGCCTCGATGACTCCCGCATCCAGCGGGCCCGTCAGATCGTCGCGACGGAACAGCACTCGCGACGCTGACAGCAGCCGTTTCTGGAGCCCGTTATCCGGGTCTCGCACATAAGGAATCTCCTCGGCGGCTTGCGCCATACCGCGCAATTCCTCCAGCTCGAATCGACCCCCTCTTGCAGGAACGGCACCGATGAGCTCGCGGCTTGACGTTTCGAACAGCAGCGGCATCCGCCAACAGGCCGGATCATCTATTGCATTCGTATACCTGTTCTCGGTCAGAACGACATACGTCTTCGTCTGCTTTCGGACATCCTCCGGCGACAGCATCGGGTCTGCCCATCGGCGGCCATACCCGATTTCCGCGCTTTGCACGACATGGCCCCATTCATCCGTTTCCAGAACCATCCGGTGCGTCACCCTTGGATCGGCCGTATTCCTCTCGTAATGATACGTAGCGGACTCCATGTCCAACACCTGAAATACTGCGGAACGGCCATTGCCGGAAGGCTGCAGGACGCGCGCCCGGGAATTGGATTCCGTAACCGCGTAAGGCAGACCGCTTTTCTCCGATCCGTCTTCCGCATAGACCTCTTGCCGCAGGATCGAGCCCTGCAATGCGCGGCAAGCTTCCCTTCTCTCCGCAGCCGCGGCCGTTCCGTCAAGGGCAAGCTTTGCCCCCTCCGTCAGCGGCTCGCTGAACCCCGCTCCATCCGTCCCCGCCGCATGCCAATACTCCTTCAAGTATTCGCGAACAAGCTCCGGTTGTTCGAATGAAGCTCCTGTGCGATACCAGGTCTTCGTTAGCGCCGGCGGCAAGAGGATCGTCTCCTCCCCAGCCGCAAGGGCCATGCCGCTCTCCGCGTCCCTCTGGTCTACCCGGCCGAAGCCGCGGAACTCCCGCTCTTCCCGGTCGTAATAGCCATGTCGGTACTCATAACGGGTCACCATACGGCTGCGGCTGATTCGATCAACGGTTTCGACGCGATCGACGACGTGCACGGGGAAGGGCAGCTTTGTCGCCCACGGCTCTCCTTCGGCCATATGCTTCAAATAATAGCGGGTAGAGGGCTCATAGCGGATGTACACCTCTCCGCCTCTATTGTTGATCATCGAGCTCAACAAGTGCGGCTTAACGCCGCCCATTAAATCCACATACTGCAGCGGCCTTCCCTCGTCCTCAGGCAAGGACGAAGACCAGACGAGGCAGGCGGTGCCGTTGCCAAGCAGATCCACGACATCGATCGATTTGCCGATGGCCGAATAACGCAATGAAGCCAGAACGCAGGGCTCGCTCCACCCGTTCCCGGACTGATTCCGCCAATACGTCACTTCGTTTCTCCCCATATAGACGAGATCGGCCGGGCCCGAGCCGTCCAGATCGAACAATCTAAGCCGGCGACTGTCCAGCAGCTCCGGATGATCGAACAAAGGCGGCCGAGCCATCGTAATCTTGGCGCCGAACCTCCCGTACCCGAGATTGGGCCAGTAACAGACCTCTCCATTGCGGATTCGCACGAGATCGGCAAGCCCGTCGCCGCTCATGTCGGCCAGATGCACGCTTTGCTCGGAATCCGAGAGCAACTGAATCGGCCCCTCTTCGTCGTCCCAGGCCGGCAACCGTTCTCCGGCTTCAAAGCCCTCGGTTCCAAGAGAGTAATAGAGCGTAAAGGCGTCCTGCTCCGTCATCAGCAGATCAGGCCTTCCATCGCCGGTTACGTCGATGAAGCGCAGGCGGGGATCGTTCCAATCCACGTTCGGTAGGCTTTGAAAAGGCTTGTGCGACGACCATTGCCCGCCGTCTTCAAGCACGTAATATCCCGGAAGCTCCCCATCGTAACGAACGGCGCAAGTCTCTCCCTTGCCATCGGGATCAGCCATTCGCCATTCGCCCCCGGCCATTCGAACCTGAGCCGGCTTGCTTGGGACAGTCTGCAAGCCGCCTAAGCGACCGCCTCCCAGATTCCTTTTGTAGTACCAGGCGTCCTCCTGTTCCGTCACAATGCCGGATACGCCCTCGCCGAACAGGTCCATCCAGCGGACCCGGTCTCCCAACAGGCCGATAGGCAGATTGCGTATCGCCTCGTCTTCCAGCGTTCGGACGGAGAGATCGCTGCCGGGCTTCGTGTACGCGAAGGATAACGCAGGCATCGCTTGCTTCTCATAGCCGTCGGAAAGCCGGATATACCCCTTCCTTGCAATCCCCGTCAGAAGGGTGAGCGCTTCCCCCTCCTCATAGCTGAAATCATCGGATCGGATCAGACAAGGAGCCTCTCCCAGCTCTTCAAAGCGATGGAACATCAACACTCTGCGGCATAGCCGGTAGCTGCGGATCTCAAAGCCGGCGCGGCAATTGGAGAACGGGTCTCTCCTGCACGCCCAAGGCCGGATTTCCTCGGGAGTCGGCTGATCCTCCGCATGCTCCCCGTAATCCAGCACAACCGTAAAATGCCATTCCTCCTTCTCGAACGGCCTCCGGTTCCCGTAATCGATGCTCTTCAGGTAACGGCTTGCATAAGTATTGCGATGGCTCTCCTGCGACTGGCTCCGGTCGATATTGCTTCCGTCTTCCCTCTTGTAGGCGTATCGGATCAAATTGCCTTTGTTATCCGCCGTCTCCTCCAGCAACCATTGAAACACATGAGCCGGATTCGCCGGGTCGCAGACCCTTCCCTCCGCCGTCGCCCCAAATACGCTGACGACGTTGTCCCGCGAAACGACCCGCCAATGGCACTGGCCGTTGCTCCTGTGCTCCCACTTCTCGATTCGCGACCACGCTTTCTCGACTCTCGGCCGATATCTTCTGACGACGTAATCGCCTTCCGTCCGGCTTTCCTGCTCCGGGCAGGGGACCAAATCCTCCGCGCCTGACAATTGGAAGACGTCGGACGGCTCCTCCCGATAGCGGGGAATCGATCTCTGCGTCTTTCGGGTCACCGAAGGCAGGTCAAGCCGCCAGCCTAATCCGAAGGGGCCGTTGCCCGCACCCGAGTCGTAGCTTAACGTCAGGGGTGGCGTAAGGCCCGATCTTCCCGGCGTTACGCCAAGCGGAACCGACGTCGACGAGGTGCCGGTCCAGGAGCGAACGGCGAACTGCTCTCCGAGACCGCTTACGGCCCCTCCTCCCTTGGGAAGCGTAATTCCGGGTATTGCCTCCTTGCCCGCGCCGAATTGCGGGAGCTTGACGCTTGCGGAGTCGTTCTCTCCGGCTGCCATGCCCATCTCTCCTCTCGAACGAAATCTCATTAATTAGTAAAATGATTGATAATTGGAACCTCACACCAGAAGTATAGGGGGAAAGATCGCCGGGAACTAGTGACTGCCGTCACGTGCCTGTAACCCATGACCGCTATGCCTGCTCCCGCAGGACTTCCTACAAGCATCCCCTCCGCGCCAAGTAAAAACGACTTCGCCGTCCTTTAGTAAGACGGCACACATTTTATCGCCCGATCGGATGGGTATAAAGGAGGTCTGCATCTTATACTTTCAGATAATTCAAAAAACCCTCCTCAAGCCCGATGCTTGAGAAGGGTTAGATGACATGCTTGCTACTGCCGGCTTCGGTACACCTCGAAGCCGCTCAGCGTCGGACTCCAGCGGGATTCGGAGAGAATCAGGCGCAGCCGCTTGGCGGTCGTCTCTTCAAATCTGCAGATTTTCTTGTATCCAATCACGGTGCCCTCGTATAGAGAAATCCAGCCGCCTCCGGCGTCTTGCGCCTCCAGCCGGAACCGTTCGATGCGCTGCCCTTCGCGGATATGCTCCGCAAGAACGACGCGATCGAACCTCCGCTCGGCCCCTAGCTCGATCACGAGCTCGGCCTGCTCCACGCCTTCCGGCGCCTGCCAGAAGGTCAAGCGGTCGCCGTCCGTCAGCCGGTCGCCGCCGTGAGCCGCATCCCTCGCGCAAGAGGCGAGAACTTCGGCCCCGATCGCCAGATCCTTCCCGTATGTCGACCGGATTCGGTCGCCAAGCGCCTTCATGCCAGCGACATCGTTCTCATGAAGGAGGCCTCGCTTGTCCGGCGGCAGGTTGAGCAGGAACGTCGAATTCCCTCCTACGATCCGCTCGTACAGATCCATCAATTCCTCAGAGCTCTTCACGGCATCGTCCTCGGAGGCATGATAGAACCAGCCCGGACGAATGGAGGTATTCACCTCGGCCGGGTACCAGACCGCTTCCTCCGCCTCGGCCAGCACCGCACGACTTCCCAGATCCTCATCCTGGGAACCTACGCGTTTGGCGAATGCGCCGTCGTCGACCTTCTGCGAGCTCTCCTGGATTTTCTCATTGTCGCGCATTGTCGCGGGAACGACGCTCCATTCCGACGTTCTCGTCTGCCCCGCTTCATTGCCGCACCAGCGCACATCGGGACCGCAGACGGAGATCACCGCATTTGGCTGCAATTCCCGAATGAGTCCGTAATAAGCGTCCCAGTCGTACACCTGACGCTTGCCGTTCGGCCCTTCTCCGCAGGCTCCGTCGAACCAGACGCAGAACAGCTCTCCGTAACCGGTAAGCAGCTCTCTCAACTGGTTGAGGAAGAAAGCGTTATACGCCGGGGAATCCCCGTAGCTCGGCTCGTGTCGATCCCAGGGAGAGACGTATATGCCGAACTTCAATCCCGCTTCGCGGCAAGCGTCGGCTACCTCTCTTACCAGATCTCCCTGGCCGTCCCGCCAAGGGCTGCTGCGCACCGAATGCTCCGTGTAGGCGCTCGGCCATAGGCAGAACCCGTCATGATGCTTGCATGTCAGGATCAGCCCTTTCATCCCCGAGGAGACGCAGGCTTGTACCCACTGCGCCGCATCCAGCTCCGACGGATCGAATATCGCCGGGCTTTCGTCGCCGAGTCCCCATTCCCGGTCAGTGAACGTATTCACCGTAAAATGGATAAAACCGTAGAACTCCAGCTCCTGCCATGCAAGCTGTCTGGGAGACGGGGACACTCCCGCCGCCTCCCGCACCGATACTGCCATGCGAATGCCCCCTTCTCAATAGCAAGCCAATCTCCCTGACTCTCGGCCGCCTGTGATGCTTTGTCATTTATGTTCAACCCAAATGGGCCTGATCCGTAAAGCGAACGACGGCCTTCTCCGTTCCATGCAGCTCGAACACGACCAGCTCATTATCCCCCTCGCGCAGCAGCGGAGCGGGGATGTACAGCGTTCGGGTCGGCCCGGCCTCCCAATAACGTCCAAGGTTAAAGCCGTTCAGGAATGCCGCGCCTTTCGTCCAGCCGTCCAGACGGAGGAAGGTATCGGCCTTCTCCGTTACGGTTAAGGTTCCCCGGTAGAACGCCGGCTGCGCCGTCTCCGCTCCCCTGCCGGACTCCCGTCCGGTCAGCGGGCTGAACTTCAGCGGCTCCAGCGATTCGAGAGGCAGCGGGTAGATCGTCCAGCCGTACAGAAACTGGTTGCCGAGCCGCACGCCCTCGGTGATGCCTTTGGAATCCCGCATGAGCGGACCGTAATTGATGCGCCCCATGTTTTCCACCAGAATATCCAGCTTTAATCCCTCCGGAGGAACCTCCAGCGGCAGCTCGACCGGATTCCACCGCTCCACCGCTCCGATATATTTGCCGTCGGCGAATACGAGAGCCCGGTCGCGTACGTCCTGCAGCGTTAGACTCATGCCGCTCCGCGGTCCGCTGATACGCGTTGAGTATACAATGAAGCCGTAGGCTTGGCCGACCTTCTCCATCGGCTCGGGGCATGTCCTCTGAACGGGCGCCGTCAGCCCGTCCAGCTGTCCGAACAGCTCGGCTGCTTCCGTCAGCAGGACTTCCCCGTAAGCACGCTTCGCGATCGGTTCCGGCAGCTGCGGCTCGGGCAGCTTCGCGTGCCGCTCCAGCACCTTGCGCACCGCCCAATATTTCTCCGTCGGCTCTCCCCATTCGCTGAGCAGCGTGTCGTAATCGTAGCTGTTCACCGTCGGCTCGTATCGCTTGATATGATTGGCCCCGTTGAGAAAGCCGAAGTTGGTGCCGCCATGGAACATATAGAAATTGACCGACGCTCCCTCGGCCAGCATCTCCTCGAACGCTTCCGCCACCTCCAGGGCCGGACGGGTCTGGTGCTCCTCCATCCAGTGGTCGAACCAGCCGTTCCAGAACTCCATGCACATCAGCGGACCTTCCGGCTGATACTCCCGCAGCTTGCGAAAGGCTTCCGACGGCTTGGAGCCGAAGTTCACCGTCTCCAGCACGCCCGGCACCTTGCCGCCCTGCAGCATATGGTCTTCCGGGCCGTCCGACGTGAACAGCAGAACATCCATGCCGCGTGCAATCATGGCGTCCCGAATGTATACGAGATAGCGGGTGTCGTTGCCGTAGCTGCCGTACTCGTTCTCGATCTGCATGGCGATAATCGGTCCGCCGTTCGTGCATAGCAGCGGCTTCAGACGGGGCAGCAACTCATCGAAATACGCATCGACCTTGGCCAGATAAGCCGTGTCGTAGCAGCGAAGCCGCAGATTGGAATCAGCCAACAGCCACGCCGGCAGCCCTCCGAACTCCCATTCCGCGCAAATGTAAGGGCTCGGGCGCACGATGACGTGCAAGCCGAGCTCTCCCGCCAGCCGCACGAAGCGCTCTACGTCCGCGAGCCCGTCGAAGCGAAAGTCGCCCTCCTTCGGCTCATGAATGTTCCAGGGAACGTAGGTTTCCACGGTATTAAAGCCGCATGCCTTCAGCTTCAGCAGCCGATCCTCCCAATACTCCGGCACAATGCGAAAATAGTGGATCGCCCCGGACAGCAGCCGCAGCGGTGTACCCTCGTAGCTAAAATCATTGCCTTGAACAGCGAATGTCGCCATCTGGTTGCCCTTCCTTTCCATTGCTAGACTAATCATTCCTCGGCATTTGCCTTATCCTTTTACGCCGCCCAGCATCATGCCTTGGGTCAACTTCTTCTGGAGCAGCGCGTAGACCACGATCGTCGGCACGAGCACGGTCACAAGACCCGCGAACAGAGAGCCCCAGTCGGTGGCGTACTGCTGGATCTGCATGAGATTGGAAAGTCCGATCGGGATCGTTTTCTTCGCATCGTCCGTAATGAAGGTCATCGCCAGCACATACTCGTTCCAGAAGTCGAAGAAGCTGAACACGATGAGGGTAATAATGCCCGGACGGGCCATCGGCATGATGACCTTGAACAGCGTTCCGAAATAACCGCAGCCGTCAATCATCGCAGCCTCCTCGAAGTCGTGCGGAATGGACTTCATGAAGCCCGTCAGCAGGAACACGGAGAACGGCAGACTGCCTGTCGCGTAGACGGCGCTTAGCCAGAAGCGGTTGTCCAGCATGCTCAGATCGTTCATCATCAAGAAGAGCGGCACGATGATATAGACCCCGCCGATGAACAATCCTGCCATGTAGAAGTTGGTCAGGAACGAACGGCCGCGGAACCTCATTCGTCCGAGCACGTAAGCCGTCGGAATCGCGCTCGTCAGCAGCACCGCCATCGACATAGCTACCACCAGCACGGAGTTGAGCATGTAATCGCCGATCTTTGCCGTCGTAAACGCGTTCACGTAGTTCTCCCAATTCAGCTTGGTCGGGAGAGACCAGGGGCTCTCCATGACCTCGGCGTTCGTCTTCAATGAGGCGATCACGTTCCAGAACAAGGGGTATACGACGACCAGAGCTTGCAGAAGCAGAAAGACTCTGACGAGCAGACGGCCGAGACCGCCGGATTTTCTCGCGGATTGCACAGGTGCGGAATAAGCCGACATCTTAATGCGACCCCCTTTCCGTCAGTTTGTTGCTGATGAGGGCAAGCAGCAGGGAAACAATGAAAATAAATACGCCGATCGCCATCGCATAGCCGAAATTCGAGTTCGTAAAGGCCTGGTTGTACAAGTACGTCATCACGACCTCGGAATGCCGATCCGGTCCTCCTGCGGTCATGATCGACACGATGACGAAGCTGATCGTCAGCACGCCGTTGATGCTGAAGATAATGGTGACGCGAATAATCTCCCACAGCATCGGGATCGTAATATGAAAAAATTGCTGAACGCGCGTCGCCCCATCCAAGCCGGCGGCTTCGTACAGATCGGGGGAGATGCCGTCGATTCCGGCCATGTACATGACCATGTAATAGCCCGCCGCCTGCCAAATCAGCGTAACCGCGAGCGCCCACAGCACCGTCCTTTGGTCGCCGAGCCAGGACATCGCCCAGTCTCCCAGACCGAGAAGCTCCAGGCCGGAATTGACGAAGCCCATTGTCGGGTGATAGATGAACGACCACAGAATCGCGATGACGACAAACGAAAGGATGCTCGGGAAGAAGAAGACCGTCCGGTAGAAGCCTCTCTCCTTCAGCTTCGACTGCGTTAGAAGGGAAGCGTTCACTAGAGCGATCAGCAGTGTAAGAACGGGAACGACCAGCATGAGGAAGCCCGTATTGCGCAGCGCCAGCAGGAAAACGTCGTCATTAAACATGTCCACGAAGTTTTGCAGCCCGATGAACTTCGGCTCATCGCCGACTCCGGTCCACAGATAGAAGGATTTCTGGAAAATCTGTATCGTCGGATAGACCTTGAACAGGAGAAATAACGCTAGGCCCGGAATCAAGCAGGCCGCGATAAAAAAACCTCTTTTTGCTTTCATGCTCATGATTGCACCTGTCCTTTCCGCTCCTCGGAATACAGGAAACCTGCCGGGTTTATCCAAACGCGCGGCAGGTTTCCGGGAAGCAGGAGACGCTTATTCCATGCTTATTCTTATTCTTGGTCTCCGTTTTTCTTTAACTCGTCCTGAATGTCGGAATAGATTTTGTACATCTTGTCGCCGTATTCCGCCACCGTCATCTGCTTGTTCATAATGGAAGAGATCGGCTTGAACACTTCGTCGCTCGGGTTGTACTTGCTGCCCTTCGCTACGGATTTGAACGCTCCGTTCACCGTCACGATGCCGCTGTCGACCGCCTTATAGACGTTGTAGGTGGATTCGGAGATATATTCCTTCGCGATATCCGCAGCGCCCTTGACCGCAAGCACGCCTTTGGATTTCTCCGCATTCAGCTTCACGCTCTTGTCGGAATACAAATACTTCAGGAATTCCTTGGCCAGCTCCGGATTTTTGGCTTTGGCCGGAATCACCATCTGCTCCACGTTCGTCATCGCCATTGCCGGCTTATCCGGGGTAAGTGCAGGAGCGCCCAGGAAGCCGAATTGGAAGCCTTCCTCGCGAGGCGCGTCCTTCATCTCGTCCTCGAACCAGGTTCCGTTCGGAATGAACATCGCCTTGCCTTGCATGAACGCTGTCTGGGCTTGCGTATGATTCAGGGCGATCGTCCCCTTCATCAGGGCGTTGTCCTCGGTCGCGATTCTCTCCATCATGCCCCACACTTGCTTAAACGTATCGCTCTTCCAGAATTCCGGATCGAGATTGTAGAATTGGTCAAGCGCTTCTTGCCCGCCGACGCTGTAGATCGACGGAACGATAACCTCTTCCAGATAGCCGGGATAGAGTCCCTGATAAGTGAAGAGCGCGCGTCCGTTGTCCTTCGCCGTAGCCGACAGAGCGAAGAACTCATCCCAGGTTTTCGGAACGGACAAGCCTTTCTGGTCGAACATCGTCTTGTTGTACCACAAGCCCATTACGCCGAAGTTATAAGGAGCCAGGTACACTTTGCCGTCTCCGTAAGGGGAGCTTGAACGGGATTCCAATACGCCCGGAAGGATTTTGTCCTTTAGCGGCGCGCCGCCCTCTTCCGCAGGCCCGTTGAACACTTCGGTCAGGTCAAGCAAGGCTTTGTCTTTAATCAAGCCGTTAAGGATAGGCGCGTTATCGCTGCCCGCAATGTACATGAAATCGGGCGGGTTGCCCGCAACGATCTTCGGGCGGACAAGCTCGGCGATCTTCGGGCTCGCCGTAATCGTAATGTTCGTGCCCGGATAATCCTGCATGAAGTCCTCGGCGATCGTATCCCAATATTCCCGGCCGTAACCGCCTTGGAATACCGCCACGTTCAATTCCATGTTCTCGAATTGCTTGGCGCCCGTTGACGGGCTGGCCGATGCCGAAGCGGACGGAGACGGCGAGTTGGACGCCGACGGGGAAGCGCTGCTCGGATTCTCTTTGTTGTTGGAGCCGCATCCCGCCAGCATCGTCAATGCGACGACGGAAGCCGCAACCGTCGTGAACCATTTCTTCGATTTCATTCGATGACCCCCTTAGCTTTTGTTGGTCTCATTATAAGCCTGCGGGATTCCCCGGCCATATCAACAAAAGGCATGAAGTTCATGGACGATTTTATCCCGTCGGTCCGGGAGGGACGGATAACTGGACGATTTCGCCGATTGCCAGCTTAAAATCATACAGGTTTACCGCATCGGGCCCATTTCGTCTAGTCTCAGGTCGTCTTTACGTTCTTAGGCGCGATGCCGTATCGCTTCTTAAACAGCCGATTGAAATAAAACGGATCGGGGATGCCGACCTCGGCCGCCGCCTGCTTCACCAGATATTGACCGGAGGCCAGCAGCTCGTAAGCTTTGGTCATTCGAATTTCGTTCAAGTAGGTCAGGATGCTTTGACCGGTATCGGATTTGAACACCTGGCACAGGTAAGGCTCGGATAGTCCGACTCGCGCGGCAATGTCGGCAATCGCCACCCTATCCGGATAATGCTCCTCCAAGTAGCGGATCGCTAGGCGCACTTCCTCCCGGGCGGCGTGCTTGGACGCCGACAGCCCTGCCGATTCGGCGATCTCCTCGGAAAGCTCCCGGAGCGTATCCTTGAGCTGCGTGTCGGAATCCGCCGCTTCCACCTTCTCCAGCCACGGCTTCTCGTCCCATCTTCCCCGAACTCCCGCTTCCTCCGCGCTTGCCGCTCCCCAGATCCCGCCGCTGATCGCCCGCTTCAGCGCGCGCGGATGAATTCGTCTCTCTGCAGCCGTGTCCACCAGACTTATCGCGCGCTCGGCCCACAGCTCGATCACGCCGCCGATCGGCTTGCGCAGGCTGTCCCGCAGCGCGGCCTCCGACTGCCGGAACAATTCGTCATCCTCGCTCGCAACCTCCCGATTCGACAATCCCCCCGCGAGTACAAGCGAATAGAACAACAGCCCTTCCGCCTGACGGCTGAGGCGCAGCTCGCGCTGAAGATCCGCTTCGTCCGACGACGCCGCCGCGTATACGACCTGGATGGATACGCTGTAGTACATCCCGGCAAGCGTAACGATCCGCCGGGCAACCTCCTCCGGGTTGACCGCGGCCGCATCCGCCGGATAAGCGGCAACCAGCAGAAATCGCCGGGCATCTGTTCGAACCGCGCGCTTCCAGCGGCTTCCGGTAAACAGGCTATCGGCCAGCTTCTCCAGCATATCCTGCAAATCCCGCTCCCGACGCGCGCTCTGCTCGTCCGAGCGCAGAAGAATAATGAAGGAGTAAGCCGTCTGGCCCGGCTCCAGAATGCGTCCCCCCCTCCACGGCAAGGGGTCGGAAGAGGCCGCGTCCATCTCTCGGAGCAGCGCGGCCATCCTCGCCTTGTCCTCTGCTCGCCCGCCGCCCTCCGGCCTGCCGTTGCGCGCCGCAGCGGAGCTCCGCTTGCCGTCCAGCTTCGCGGCCATTTCCTCCAGCGTGGCCATGAAGCTGTCCGTCTTCAGCGTCAGCTTGAGCATATAGTCGTGTGCGCCGCAGCGCAGCGCTTCGCGCACAAGCTCGAAATCGTTATAGTTGCTTAGCACGAGCACCTCGCCGTCGAAGCCGTCCGCCGTCAACCTCTTGATGAGCTCCAGACCGTCTATCTCCGGCATCTTGATATCCGTGATGACGATATCGACGCCGTTTTCCCGAACCAGCTCCAGCGCCGACGCTCCATTGGCGGCGGCGCCCGCGTATTCGAAACGGCTGCCCTCCCACTGGATCAATGTCTTGACCGCGTGACGAACAATCATCTCATCGTCGACGATCAGCACCTTATACATCGTTCTCGTCCTCCTTCGTCAGAATGGGCAGCGTAATGACGGTTTCCGTGCCTTCGTTCGGGGCGCTGCGAGTCACCAACCCATAGGCCGCTCCGAAGTGGATGCGGATTCTCTCGTCGACATTGCCGATTCCGATACCCGACAGCTTGGCATGGGACATCGACTTTCGCGCATGAACGTCGTTCATGTCGAAGCCTTTGCCATCGTCCGCAATGACGATTCTCAGGTCGGCGCCCTCGCGGAAGCCTTCCACTCTGATTCCTACCCTGCGGCCATCCTCGCTGCCTGCATGCAAGATGGAATTTTCGATGATCGGCTGCAAAATGAACTTGGGCACAAGACAAGCGTACAGCTCATCGTTCATCACGAAGCTAAGCTTAAAAGAATCCCCGTAGCGAATGCGCTGTATCGTCGCGTAGTGCAGCAGATTGGCGATCTCCACCTCCAGCGGAACCAGCTCCTCCTTAACGAGAATCGTGTTACGAAGCAGCTCGGACAGAGACTCGATGCCTTGCTTGACGGCCTCGTTGCCGCTCATCATCGCGCTCCACTTCAGTGAATTCAGCGTATTGAACAAAAAGTGGGGATTGATCTGCGCCTGAAGCATTTTCAGCTCCGCGTCCCGCTTCGCCTGCTGCTCGGATTCCACTTGAAAGATTAGCTGCTTCAATTGCTCTACCGTTCGGTCGATGGTTTCCGTCAGCTTGCCCATCTCGTCCGGATAGGACTTGCCGATCTTCGTCTCCAGCTGTCCCATCCGGATCTGATTCGCGTACTGCAGCAGCTCCCGCATCGGGCTGTGAATGCTGAAGTAGATCCACATAGCCAGCGCGCCGGAAAGCAACAGCGTAGCCAGGCAGATGAAAACGATGTTCCCCCGCATCTCCTGCAGCTCGGACACCAGAAAGGAATGGGGCACCAGCCCGATCAGATACCAGTCGGCGGAACGGATGTAAGAGCTGATGGCCAGCGTCTTCCGTCCGTCGACGGTCGCATAGAACGCTTCATTCCTGCTCTCTCCGATCGCCCGGTCGAACACTTGGCTTTTGTGATACGCCGTGCCGTGCGGAATATCCGGCGAGACGGACGAGACGACCCTGCCTTCGGCGTTGGCGATATAGATTCGACTGCCCTGGCCCAGATCGACCTGGCCGAAGGTGTTGCGCGAGAACACCTTCTCGTCGATCAGGATCATGACGTAGCCGAGCCTCTGGTTTAAGTTGCTCTCGGCGAACACCGCGCGGCTGAGAATAATCCGGTTCGCTCCCCGGTTAGAGCGAATATAGCTCCAGAACGCATTGCCGGGCGAAGCATTGACTCCCTCCGTCAGCTTGTCCAGCTGCAGATCCGGGTACCACTCGAAGCCGAGATCGAAGATGGTTTGGCCGTCGTTCGTCAGAATGACCACATTGCTAAGATTGCTCAAGCGAAATATTTGCTGGGCCAACTCTTCGTTGATTTCCGTGCGAAGCCTGTTTTTCTCGTAATCGGACATCGCGGCGAACTGCGGCAGGCCTTCTTGAATGGACTTGTTGATGATGATCGTCTCGCTGAGCGTCTCATACTGTTCAAGCTCCCGCGTCATGTTCTGCGTCAGCTCGGCGAGAATCTGCTGTGAGGAGGCGCTGATTTTATGAGTGATCGATGCCTCGTATCTCATGTTGGAATAGATCGCCACGAACAGCACGGGCAGCAAAGAAGTGATGAGGAAAGCGGCTAGCAGACGATGCTTGATGGAAACCCGTCTCAGCAGCGGAGAGGCGCTGCCGGAGGACGCGTCGGAAGAGGCTTGGGACATCGCGGACACCTACCTGTCGGACGGTTTGTTGCTTTAAGGTTATCAGGCTTTCGGTGGATAATCCACAGCCCGCTCCGGCAGGCGCAAGCGACAGTAAGGTCGTTCGGGCAGCCAAAAGTCGAATTCCGGCGAAACTTGGGGTAGTTTTTTGCGCCTTCCGTCTCTATTATTAAAAGATACCCTGATTTTCCATTAAGGCAGGCGATCCCTTTGTCCTTCGTACGGACGATGCTGCGGCAGCTTCTGCGGCACAGGCCGCTTCTCCTCCTGTTTGCGATCGGCCTCCTGCTGGAGGTCGCTTATGCCGTCGCGGCGCCTTTGAGCTTGAAATATTTAGTCGACGAAGCCTTTACGCCCAAGAATGCGGAGGCTTTCTACTTGATTCTGGCCGTCCTTCTCGGAGGAGGGCTTCTCAGCATCGCGGCCGGAACCTCCGGGGATTACGCCCTGAGCAAGCTCAGCGGCAGGATCATCGAGCAATTGCGCACGGACCTGTACGTTCATGTTCAAAAGCAGTCGCTCCCCTTCTTCCAGCGCTACCGGGTCGGCGATCTTGTCTCCAGGTTTTCCTCGGATATGGCGTCTATCGAGCGGGTCGTAAGCTTCGCCTTTCCCTTCTTCCTTAAGGAGACTTTAAGCGTCCTGCTGGGCTTGATCATGCTGTTCATGCTGGAATGGAAGCTGACGCTGGTCATGCTGGCCGGTTCGGTTCTTCTGTTCGCCGGACCGAAGCTGCTGCAGAGCCGCGCCGAGAGCGCCAATCTGAGCTATAAGGAAGCGCAGGAGCGCTTCTCGAACCTGATCGACGAGACGGTGAAGGGTCACAAGACCGTCAAAGCCTATCACCGGCAAAGCCTGCTTCTCGAGCGCGCTCGCAGGCAGATTCAAACACTGCTGTCGCTCGGACTGCGAATGCATTGGACGAACTCCTTGCTGGAGCGTCTCCCCTTGACCGTGCTTCTGGTGCTTAACGGCGTCATGATCGGCTTCGGCGGTTATTTGATCTTCCAGGATTCGCTCACGATTGGCGGCTTCATGGCCTTCTTCACCTTATTCATGGCAACCGGACAAGCCGCCTCCAATCTGACGATGTTCATCCCCAGTCTGATCGACTCCGGCATCAGCTTCAGAAGAATCGGCGAGGTGCTGTCGCATTCTCCCGACGTCCCGGAAGCCGATTCCCCCGCGGAGCTGACTCCCCTCGCCGATGGCATCCGTCTTCGCGACGTCACCTTCGGCTATACGGAGGACAGCGACCAGCTCAGAGAGATCAGCCTGGATATTCCCGCCGGGAGCTACGCGGCTTTCGTCGGCCCCAGCGGCTCCGGCAAAAGCACAGCCTTGCAGCTGCTTGCGCGCTTCTACGATCCGAGAGAAGGCGCGGTTACCTTCGACGGATTGGATCTGAGAGAGGTCAGCGAGGCTTCCTTGCGCATGCATTCCGCGATCGTCACCCAGGATTCCTTTCTGTTCAACACGACTATCCGCGACAATCTGCTGTTCGGCAGCGTCGATGCCGAAGAGTCGGACATGATCGAGGCTGCGCGGCTCGCGATGATTCACGACTCCATCGCCGGCTGGCCGGAAGGCTACGACACGCCGGTTCACAATGAAGGAGCCTCGCTCTCCGGAGGCCAGCGCCAGCGTATCTCGATTGCCCGCGCGCTGCTCAAGCGACCGAGCCTGCTGCTGCTGGACGAGGTCACCTCGGCGCTGGACCCGGCTACGGAGGCCGATCTTAATCGCAGCCTGCTGCAGCTTCGAGGGAACCGAACGCTCGTCTCCGTGACGCATCGGCTTGCCTCGGTCGTTCACGCCGATCGGATCTTCGTGTTCCGGGACGGACGTATCGCAGAATCCGGCCCGCACGAGGAATTGCTTCGACAGGGCGGCCTGTATCGGGAGATGTGGGACAAGCAGCACGGCTTCGCCCTGTCGCAGGACGGGCTGCATGCGTCCGTGGACGAGGGGCGTCTTGCCCAGCTTCCGTTCTTCGGCGGCATCGAGCCGGAGCGGCTTCACGATGTAGCCGGCTTGTTCGCTACGGAAACCTTCAAAGAGGGCGATGCGGCGGTAAAAGAAGGGGACCCCGGAGACAAGTTCTATATCATTGTCCGGGGGAAATTCGAAATTACCAAGCAGACTCCGGAACAGGGCGAGCTGCGCGTTGCCGTTCTGCAGGACGGGGATCATTTTGGCGAGATTGCCTTGCTGAAGGATATTCCTCGAACGGCCACGGTACGGGCGCTTGTGCCGTCGGTCATCATCTCGATGAGGCGGGAAGCCTTCCTGGCCTTGACTACGCAATATCCGAGCATTCTTGAGGCCGTGGAGCACACGCTGCGACAGCGGCAGTAGTCACGCCTCCGTCCCCATCCCAAGCGCAAAGGAGAACGGTCTATGTCCGCTATCTTGAACTGCCGACGCTGCGACAGCGACGACGACTATGCCCAGGCGAGCCTGTTTTTCCTGGACCGTCGGCGGGAGCTTCATCCCAGCTTCACAGTCGTGGACGTTATGTCGCTTGTTTACAGCTATATCACCGAGGGCCGCCTGATCCTTGTCACCGATGAGGAAGGGACAACGGTCGCCATTTCAGCCTACTACCGGGGCACGCCCGCGTTGGCCTATTCCGACCGGGAGACGGTCGCCTTCATCGACAACGCTCTCGTGGCTCCAGCTTATCGCGGATCGCGGGCTTTCGTCCGGGGCTTCCAAAGCTTGCTCCGGTTGATCACAGCGGACAACCCCCAGATACGGGAAATTCGTTTTGTCGCCTTGTCCGATAACGCTTATTTGCGAGCCCTGTATTCGAAGTTCGCCGATTACAGCCATAGCGAGGAAGGAAGCATCGGCATGGAGGATCACTATTGCGTCGAGACCGATCGCTTGAAGGCTTACCTCGACCGATTTGCCCGACCGTGAAGGTCGTCACTTGAGAAAAATATGCCAACCAACAAGGGTGTGCTAAGCCGAGACCATGTCTATTCAATTCCGAAAATGCGATCTGGAAATGGATTATGAGGCCTACCTCAGGTTCCTGCTCCGGCATCATACCGAACTGAATCTGCCTTATCCCTTCGCCGTCAAGCTGAGCTTTATCGGCAGTCCGCTGCTGATGGGCAAAGCGCTGCTGGCCATCGACGAAGACCCCTATGAGATTGTCGCTGCCATCGGCTTCAACTACGGAACCGGTGCCGGAGGCTATGAAGATCGGCACATCTGTCAGATCGAGGTGGCCTTCATAGCGGTGGCATATCGGCGAACCTCCCTGTTCCGCCAGGGACTGCGCGCGCTGCTGGACACCCTTCGAAGCGACAACCCGTCGGTGCGGCAAATTCAGTTCTGGCTGTCCGCAGAGCAAGAGGCGGGCGAGCCGCTTTTCGCGAAGCTCGCCCGCCTCCCCGGGGCTGAACGTTCCGTGGACAACAAGCTTGTCTTCTGCTCCATCCCCTTCCGCGAGCTGGAGCGTTACACTCGGCGAATCCCTTAAGCGGTCGGCATCTGACAAGCTTCGCCGATTGGTGTAATCTGATTCAGTCCATGCTCTTCATCAACGGCGCGGCCTCTCCCTGCCGACAGCATCGCTGAGAAGTTGCTTCCTCATTTCCTCCACCTCAACGCTCTCGATGCTGTGGGGGCTGTAACGCGCCTTCTCGTACAGACGCTGAAGCGCTCGGCGGGAACGAAGCAGGCGCTGCCAATATTCCGTCAGCTTCCCGGCGGCGGAATCGCGCCTCTCTCCCCGCCAGCGTTCAATCCCGTCCAGCGTCTCCGCCGGCGTATCGCTGGCCTGGAAGGCAAACCCCTGCTGCACGCCTGTTCGCACCGCATCCTCGTAAAGCCGTCTCGCCTTCTCCGAATTGTTCAACCGATCCCACTCGGCGCGGGCCTCCGACCGACGAAGCCACGCGGCAAGAAGTCCGCTTGTTCCCTTCTTCAGACTTCTGCGTTCCTCGACATAAGGCAAGCTCTCTTCCGCCTTGTCCCGCAGAAACCATCCCTTCAACGCCCTCATTAACCCACGCCACGTCCAAGCACGGTCCTTCCACAGCAGACGCGCAAACCAGAGAAACGCCAGCACGGCAAAGGCCAGCACGAGCCACAACAAATAGTCCCAGACAGGCGACGGCTTTCCTTGCTCGGGAAGCAGGCTGTCCAGCGAGGCGTTCGCGGCAGGAGGCGGTATGAGCCGCTCGGGCTTGATCCAGTTGAAATCCGGAGCGGAAACCTGCCTGGGCGTCAGCAGTCGTTGGCCATAATCGACGGTGGCCGCAACAATCAACACGCCGACGGAGAGAAACAGATAGACGTATTTGCGCCCCGCCCGCCTGACCGGCCGCGTCACGATCCCGTTGCCAAGACCGGCGCCTTCGACCAAGCTCCCGTTCAATGCGGCAAACCAGATAAGCATCCAGCTAAGCGCGATCCCGATGAGAGCCAGCCGATATCCGATCCAGGCCTCATTCTGAGCGACCGCAATCAGAGCCAGCACGCTTACGCCGAAAGCCAGGGCGTAATGGCGCGGACCTAGTCTTGCGAACCGGCCTCTCCATAGCACAAGTGCAAGCCAGATCAGCATAGGAAGGTAGGCCGTGTAGGCCAACGCCCCGACGGCTGCAAGCGCCAGTAGGACGGCGACAAGCGTGATTTTGCGCCACAGCGGGGGCAAGCGGTTCAGCAGCAGACCTGCCGTGCTGAAGAGAAGTACGCTTGCAGCCAGCCCGCTCTTCGCCGCTGGGGTCATATTCGTCGAGAAAAGCGGCCAAACCGGCAGCCAGATGAGCCATTCGACTGCAATGCGCAGCGCAAAGCTCCCCCTCATCCGCGATCCCCTCCTTTTCCCGATAGCAACAAGCGTACTGTATTGCCCTGGGCTCTGAGCCTGGCAATCAGCTGCTCTTGCTTGCCGTCCACGAAGGCGGTGACCAGCAGGTAATGCATGCCGACGTTTCGTTCCGCGATCAACTGCTCCAGCACGTAGGTCAAATCCAGCGTAGTGACCGGGCGAAATCCGGCCATCGCTTCCAGCAGCCTCTCCATATGGGACGAACCGGACTGGGCAGGCGCGCGAAACAAGAGCTGATCCGTCCGTTCGCAGATTCCGTTATAGATAAAGCCCGCTTTGCCGCCTCCGGAGATGACATAGTGAGCTGCCGAGGCCGCATAGCTCAGCGCTTCCTCGAAAGCCTCGGGCTCGATTCTGCGATTGCGGGCCGCATCCAGCAGCTCCGCATTCAATACAATGGTGAGGTCGCCGTCTTGCATGCTTTCTCGCTTGTGTACGAGAAGCTCCCCCGTCTTGGCCGTCGCGCTCCAGTTCACCATTCGGAATGAATCCCCTTCGCGGTAGGGCCGAATGCCCGCGACATGAGGATGATTTTCGAGAATCGGGCTGATTCTGCTGCGCACGCTCTGCAGGTACCTCCTGGCTTCGAGAGGGAACTCGCTCAGCTCCTTCAGCGCCGGATACACCACAAGCTCGCTTGCGGACTTCCCTTGCTCCGTCCTGGCCGAGAACCCGACACTATCGCCAAGCGTAATCGTGTAGCTGTCGACGCGATACTTGCCGCGGTGCGGACACCAAATCTCATGCTTGCGTACGATTTCCGTATACGCTGGCACGCTGAACAGACTCGCGTGGTTTTGCAGCCGGTCTCCCCGATGAATAGACATGTCCGCTTCCTGCCCCTTGAATACGAGCTGGGCGGGCAGCATCGTCTCTACGCGCAGCCAAGGCAGCGGCAGCCGCTTGCGGTTGGCGATCGTCTCACTCAGCCATACGGTCTGGCCGGCATGAATCCGGGAAACGCCGAACGCGCGGTCGTAGGTCAGCGCCTTAAGCCCGGCATACGCATAGAGCAGCCTTTGCAGCGCATACAGCGTTGCCATCACCAGCACGATCCAGACGATCGCCGTCATCGCGACTTGGACTCCAGCCCGGATTCCGTCGGCACAGGAACGTCCGCCAACAGCCTCTCCACCAGAGCAGCGGCACGGTTCGATTCGCCGCCGAAGGCTTCCTTCAGCACGAGGCGATGCGCGAGAACTGCGCTTGCCAGCGCTTTCACATCGTCGGGCAGCACATAGTCCCGGCCCCGCAGAAGCGCACGGGCTTGCGCAGCCTTCAGCAGCTGAAGACTGCCGCGCGGACTGACCCCGAACGCGATTTCCGAATGGGAGCGCGTCGCCGTTACAAGAGCCAGAACGTAGCCGTATACCGCCTCGCTCACATGAATTTTGGGCACCTCGCCTCTCAGCTCTTCGATCTCCTCTCGGCCGAGCACCGCTTGCAGCGTCTCCAGCGGATCGCCTGCCGAGAACCGCTCAAGGATCGCCCGTTCTTCCGTCTCGCTCGGATAACCCATCGACACGCGAAGCATAAAACGATCCAATTGGGCCTCCGGCAACGGGAACGTTCCGTGGTTGTCGATCGGATTCTGCGTCGCGATGACGATAAAAGGCGTTTCCAACAAATAAGTGGAGCCGTCTATCGTCACCTGACGCTCCTCCATGCACTCCAACAGGCTGGACTGCGTGCGGGGCGTTGCCCGATTAAGCTCGTCCGCCAGCACAAGGTTGGCGAACACGGGGCCTTGGCGCAGCTCGAATTGCGACGTTTGCCGATTGTATACGTTAATCCCCGTTACGTCCGACGGGAGCAGGTCTGCGGTAAACTGAATTCTTCTCATACGGCAATCCAGCGATTTGGCCAACGATTTGGCCATCAGCGTCTTGCCTGTGCCGGGCACATCCTCCAGAATGACATGCCCCGAAGCCAGCAGCGCGATAAGCAAGTGCTCCAGCACCCGTTCCTTCCCGATGACGACGGAGCCCACGTTACTGATGACGGCCTCCAGCTTCCGTCCTACGGCTTGTTGGTCCACGACAAAACACCCTCCTCCGTTTTTTACATTTTAACAATGCCGGAGAAGGGTGTGAACTGTAAGAACTCACATATTCAATTCGATTACGCCATCGCTTTGACCCGTTGTTCGCGATATTCGCCGGAGGTCTGGGCATTCACAGCCGGAATGCCGTGAGACGATCTGGACGCGACCGACTCCTCTGCGAGCCCGTAAGGCAGGCACAACGGAGCTCCCGTGCGCGGATCGGGAATAATGTCCGCGTCGATGTTGAACACATCGCGCAGCATCTGCGAGGTCATGACAACCTCTGGGTCGCCTTCGTACAGCACGCTTCCGTCCTTAAGCGCAACAAGATGCTGGGCATATCTCGCCGCATGGTTCAAATCGTGCACGACCATGATGATCGTACGCTTCTGCTCCTTATTCAGCTTCTCCAGCAGAATCATGACTTCCATCTGGTGAGCCATATCCAGGAACGTCGTCGGCTCGTCGAGCAGCAGCACTTCCGTGCCCTGGGCCAGAGCCATCGCAATCCAGGCCCGTTGGCGCTGGCCGCCGGACAGATGATCGACCGGTCTGCCCGCAAATCCGGACATGCCCGTGGCTTCCAACGCCCATTCGATCATGCGATTGTCCTCCGGCGACAGAATGCCGAAGCCCTTCTGGTGAGGATAACGACCGAAGGACACCAATTCGCGTACCGTCAGCCCTTCAGGCGAAGTCGGGTTTTGCGGCAGAATCGCCAGATGCTTCGCCACTTCCTTCGTCGGCTGGCGATGAATCAGCTTTCCGTCCAAATATACGCCCCCCGTAGAAGGGGTCAAAATCCGGGCCATCGATTTCAAGATCGTCGATTTGCCCGATCCGTTGGCGCCGACAAGCGCCGTGATCAGTCCGTCCGGTACGCTCAGGTTCAGTTCCTGAACGATTTGTCTGCTACCGTACCCTAAGCATAACTGATCGGTGCTTAACCGTGTCATCGTCGCATCCATCCTTTGCTGAAAACGGTTCTCATTAAAATCTATAATTTGAATGATAATCGTTCTCACTGTAATTGTCAATGCCGAATAGACGTTCGTGAAACGTCTGAGAGATTGTCATTCTTAGCTCGTCCGAGAAAATGTCATGTTCAAGTGGTGCCGAGGCGACTCACCAGAGCGCATCGACATAGCGATTATGTTGAGAATACAGAACGCCATGGGAATTGCCCTTGCTTGTGGGATGCTGGATACCTGCTCCGTGCGGGCCGTTAGTTCCACTTTGCAGCACTACTCTTCTCCTCACCTGCTCCGTGCTGGCCGTTAGTTCCACTTTGCAGCACTACTCTGCTCCTCATCTGCTCCGTGCTGGCCGTTAGTTCCACTTTGCAGCACTACTCTTCTCCTCACCTGCTCCGTGCTGGCCGTTAGTTCGACTTTGCAGCACTATTCCTCTCCTCACCTGCTCCGTGCTGGCCGTTAGTTCCACTTTGCAGCACTACTCTTCTCCTCACCTGCTCCGTGCTGGCCGTTAGTTCGACTTTGCAGCACTACTCTTCTCCTCACCTGCTCCGTGCTGGCCGTTAGTTCCACTTTGCGGCACTACTCTGCTCCTCACCTGCTCCGTGCTGGCCGTTAGTTCCACTTTGCGGCACTACTCTTCTCCTCACCTGCTCATTGCTGGCCGTTAGTTCCACTTTGCAGCACTACTCTGCTCCTCATCTGCTCCGTGCTGGCCGTTAGTTCGACTTTGCAGCACTACTCTTCTCCTCACCTGCTCCGTGCTGGCCGTTAGTTCGACTTTGCAGCACTACTCTTCTCCTCATCTGCTCCGTGCTGGCCGTTAGTTCCACTTTGCAGCACTACTCTTCTCCTCATCTGCTCCGTGCTGGCCGTTAGTTCGACTTTGCAGCACTACTCTTCTCCTCATCTGCTCCGTGCTGGCCGTTAGTTCCACTTTGCAGCACTACTCTTCTCCTCACCTGCTCCGTGCAAACTCTGACTCTGAGGAATTCATGTTTTCCCAACACATACTCGCTTGGGCCGAGTGCGGCTGCTCCTTCCGCATTCGTCATCTGTCCGCTAATGATTTTCTCCACCACAACAACCTTCTTCAATTCCGCTCTGCTCAATGTCACTTTCTCCTGTCCCATGGTGACATTATCTCAGCATAACGACATGCCGAATAGACGTTCGGTCGGTTTAAATCGGGGGCTCGGCTTCCGTCGAAGCAATCAAAAAGCCAGCCCCGGCGTGCTGGAGGCCACTGAAGAACTTACGATTTTCTAGTAAGACTTAGCTATGAGTATAAAAAATGCGACATCTATTCCAGTTATGGGAATAGAGTCGCATTTTTTA